>JAKSUK010000011.1 GCA_024409095.1 Clostridium sp. | reverse complement strand
AGAGGATTGATCTAAAATGAAAAAAAGTAAAATTGGCATAGTTTCAACTTTATTTTTAGATAATAATATAGATAGAATTAGTGTAAGCTCTGATTATATAAATGCTATAGAAAAATCTAATGGACTTCCAATAATAATTCCTATTACTTCAAATTTAGAAAATATAGATACCTATATAAATTTATGTGATGGGTTCTTATTTACTGGTGGTATTGATATTAATCCATTTTTTTATAAAGAAACTCCATATAAAAATCTTGGTGAATTTAATAGTAAGCTTGATTTATTTCAGCTTTCACTAATGAAAAACATTATTGACTCTAAAAAACCATTCTTAGCAATATGTAGAGGAATTCAAATTCTCAATGTAGCTTGTGGTGGAACTTTATATCAAGACTTTAAGCAAGTTCCCTACCATACAGTGCAGCACTATCAAAAATCTGCACGATATGACCCTATTCATCTAATCAATATTAAATCTAATTCAACTCTATATGATTTATTTGGTGAAAGCCTCTATGTTAATAGCTTCCATCATCAATGTATTAACAAATTAGGTCATAATTTAAAAATTTCAGCTCTTGCACCTGATAATGTTATTGAAGCTATAGAAATTAAAAATTATAAATTTGGTATAGGTGTTCAATGGCATCCAGAAATGATGCTTATAAATAATGATAAAATGCTATATCTATTTTCAGAATTAATAGAAACTTCTTATAAAAACTGAAGCAGAATATAATAGCACATAGTAAAATACCATGTGCTATTATATTTACTCTACATTATGTCCAGTATTTTCAATACAATTCTTTATTTGTTGTGAAGTAGCTGGTGCGTTATACATTACTTCTACAGTTCCTCTTGCAGAGTCTATACATACACCACTTACTCCATCAATATTTTCAATTGCATTTCTTATTTGAGTCTTCATATTAGTATTAGCAATTCCTTCAACATTATAATGCTCTCTTTTCATACATGCTATCTCCTTTTTATAAATTCTAAGTATAGTATGTACTAAAATATATTTTATATTACCACTCTATAGTTAATAAATCATCAAACTTATTAATTTCATACTTATATTCTTCTACTTTACCAAATCCATACTTAGCAAAAACAAAAGGAATACCAGCTATTCTTGCTGATTCTGCATCCCCTTTAGTATCTCCTACATATACTGGATTCTTTAAATTATTTCTTTCAATTATAAGCTTATTATTTTCTCCTTTAGAAAGACCTGTTCTTCCTGGATGTTCATAATCAGTAAAGTATTTATCTAATTTATGAGCCTTAAAGAAACATTCTATATAGCCATCTTGACAATTGCTTACAATAAACAATTTGTATTTTTCAGAAAGCTTTTTTAGAGTTTCTTCAACTTTATCATAAAGTATTCCCCCGTGCTCACCTAGATATTTATTTTCCAAAGCACAACATTCATTCATTAAACTTTTTCTAACTTTACTATTTAAATTAGGAAAAAGTATTTCTCCTATTTCATCAATTTGTTTTCCCATGCAGTTGTATAAATCTTCTACTGTAACCTCTTTTTTCTCATAATCATATTTCTTTAAAACAAAACTCCATGTTTTTGATACTCCTTCTATAGAGTTCCATAAAGTTCCATCTAAATCAAAAATAATACTATCTATTTTCATTCTCTTCCCCCTATACATTAACTTACTTAAAGTTTTAAGCTTCAAGCATTATATCTAATATTTCTTTATCAGTACTACGCATACCAATCTTACCTAATCTTCCTATAGCACTTATTGTATCCTCTATATTTTCTTTTAAGATTCCAGTATTTCCACTATAACTTTTATTTATCATAGCTAATGAATGTGACATCATAGCTGCATCTAAACTAGTTGCAATTTTAGCTGCACAAGAAGCTTTTGCTCCATCACATACTATTCCTGAGATATTAGCTAAAGTATTATTTATTGTTTTATTTATTTGCTCCAATGTACCTTCTTCTAAATATGTAATTCCTGCTCCACTAGCACATCCTGATGTAACTGCTCCACAAAAAGCTGAAAGCCTTCCTATACCAGCCTTTTGATGAATATTTATTAAATTAGCAAATACAAGTCCCCTATATAACATCTCTTGTGAAATATTATTTTCTTTAGCATAAATTATTAAAGGAACTGAAACAGTCATACCTGAGTTTCCACTTCCTGAATTAGTTACTACAGGTAAAGAGCATCCACTCATCCTAGCTTCGGAAGCAGCAGCTGTATATGCTTTTATCTTACTCACTAATGAATTTCCACTTTGCATTATTACCTTGCCAATGCCTACTCCATAATTACCTTTTAATCCTTCGTTAGCAATATTTATATTATATTTAATTTGTATATCTAATAATTCCTTTATATCATCAATTTTAACTAATTTAGAAAACTCATAAGTCTTTTCAACTGTTAAGATTGATCTATCAATAAATATACCAAGATATTTATTACTATCTTCCTCTTGTTTAAAAATTACATTTCCATTTTTTCTTATTAATGAAATATTATCATGTGCATATTTTATTTCTACTTCTGCATTTTCTTGCCCATTATGTACTTCTATTATAATATGTAATTCAATATCAGAATCTAAAAATTCAATTTTACAGTAATCAGACTTAGCAAGTTCATGTGCCTTAATTATAGCATCTTCACTAACTTCATTTATTACTTCAAGCCTTCTACTTGCCTTTCCATCTAAAATTCCTATTATAGCACTACCTTCTATTCCAACAAGATCACCAGTATTAGGTACAGTTACACATCTAGCATTTTTTATCATATTTCCACTACATTTAACTACAACTCTTTCTGGGAAAGCACCAAGTACTTCTCTTGCTTTAGCTGCTGCATATGCTATTGCAATTGGCTCAGTACACCCCATAGCTGGAACCAATTCTTCATTTAAAATTTGAATATATTTTTTATATGTATTTAACTCCATACAAATTTTCGTTGCCAAAACTTCAATTAATCTAGCAACTTCCACCCCCTTAGTAAATTACTAAAAAAAAAGACAATGGGTTTTTACAAACTTCATCATCATACATAAATTATATCATTATCGTACTACACTTACAATAAGCTAGCTTTTAACCTTTATAATAATTTAAATTTATTCTGTAATTATATAGAATTTTAATATCATACTCCATCATATATATAATATAAAGTAAGTTAATTTGAGAGGTGTTTATGAGTAAAACTATAGTATTTTATAAATCAAAATTTGGAGCTAGTAAAGACTATGCTTACTGGCTATCTAATACAATAGATTGCCAAGTATTTGATTACTCAAATGTTACGATAGATAATCTTTTAGAATACGATACTATTATCTTTGGTGGTGGCTTATATACTAATGGAATTAATGGCGTATCTATGATTACAAAAAACTTTAAAAAATTAAAAGATAAAAAAATTATTATTTTTACTGTTGGGCTTTCTTCTTCTAATGATCCAGACTTCTTTAACCCTTCATTAGATATGCTTTTTTCTAAAGAAATGCAAGAAAAAATAATATTTTTCCATTTTCCATTAAGTATTAATAACCCATCCTTAGGATATTTAAATAATTTAATGCTTAAGCTATTTAAATATATAGTAAATAAAAATGACTTAGACAATCTTAATTCACCTGAAAAAACATTTATAAAAGTTTATGGACATAAATTTGATTTTACTAATGAACATATCCTCACAAGACTCCAGGATATTGAAAATAGCACTGACTAAAAATGCACTTACAAACGTAAGTGCATTTTTAGTAATTATAAAGATAATATCTTTTTACCACTATCTATTAAAGTACATTCATCTCCAACTTTAACTTTTCCACCTTTAAGAACTCTTGTAAATATACCATTTTTAGGCATTATACATTCTCCTACTTGATAATATATTGCACATTTATCATGGCACTCTTTACCAATTTGAGTAACTTCTAATAATACTTCTCCTACTTGTAATTGTTGCCCTACTGGTAGTTTATGTAATTCAATTCCATCTATAACTAAATTTTCTCCAAAAGCTCCAAAATCAACATTTCCACCTTTATTTCTAAAATCATCAATTTTTTCAAAAGCTAAAATACTTACTTGTCTGTGCCACTTTCCTGCATGGGCATCTCCTTCAATACCAAATTCCTCAATGAAATTTGCTTCATTTACTTCATTTTTTAATGTTCCTTTATGTTTGCTTATACATATTGCTAATACTTTACTCATCTTTCGTTTATCCTCCAATTTGATTCATAAATTTAATTTCTTTATGGTCACACTTTTCTAAAAATAAATGTTTTTCTGGTTTATCATATATATTATGATATATAACATTTTTAAGTTCTTTATCGCTTATTCCATCTCTCATAAGTTTCTTTAGGTCAACACCGTAATCAAAATGTAGACATTGTTTTAAGAATCCCTCTGGTGTAAGCCTTATTCTATTACACTCCTCACAGAAACAATTGCTCATAGCACTTATAAAACCTACTTTTCCCTTTGCTTCATTAAGTTTTATATAAGTAGCTGGTCCACCCATCTTACTTCTTTTTACTTCTACAACTTTTTCATAATGTTCTTTTATAGTAGCTAATATTTCTTCATTAGTTACACCTTTATAATTTATAGCAATTCCCATTGGCATTAATTCTATAAACCTTACGTCTACTGATTTTTCCTTTGTCATATTTACAAAATCAATAATTTCGTCTTTATTTATATCATTTACCATTACAGTATTAATTTTAACCTTTAAATTAAACTCTAAGCACTTATCTATAGCCTTTAAAACGCTGTTAAGTTCTCCTCTTCTTGTCAAAGCTTTAAATCTTTCTTCTTTTAGTGAATCTAAACTGATATTTACTCCCTTAAGACCATTTTTCACAAGAGCTTCCACTTTGTCGTAAAGAAGAATTCCATTAGTAGTCATATAGATTTCTTCAATGCCTGGAATACTATTTATTCTTCCTATAAGCTCTACTATTCCTGGCCTAACTAGAGGCTCTCCCCCTGTAATTCTTATTTTCTTTATTCCAATACTAGCACTTTCCTTTACTACTCTATATATTTCATCATCTGTAAGCTTATTTTCTTTTTTTAAGAAATCATTACTCTTTTCTTCCATGCAATATATACATCTTAAATTACAGTTATCAGTTACAGATACTCTTAAATAATCTATTTCTCTTCCAAACTTATCTTTCATTATAATTTTTAGGAGACTTCTTCTTTAGAAATTAAATTCTCCGCTCTTTCCTCCTGTCTTTTTAAGTAAGTGCGTTCCTTCAATTACCATTCTCTTATCAACAGCTTTACACATATCATAAATAGTTAATGCCGTAACCATAGCTGCAGTTAAGGCTTCCATTTCAACACCAGTTTTATCAACTATTTTTACAGTAGCCTTTATACCTATATAACTTTCTTCTTTATTTATATCAAAATCTATATTGCAGCTTGAAATCATTAATGGATGGCACATAGGAATTAAATTTGAAGTTTGCTTGCTAGCCATTATTCCAGCAACTCTTGCTACACCTAATACATCACCTTTACCAATCTTACCTTTTTCAATAAGTTCTAAAGTTTCTTCACTTACCTTTATTTTAGAAACAGCAATAGCCACTCTTTCTGTAGGAACTTTACTACCTACATCAACCATTCTTGCATTTCCACTATTATCAAAATGAGTTAATTTATTATCCATAGTTTCCTCCTAAAATTTTAACTTATTTACCAAATGAGCAATGTGGGAAAGTACATATTCCACAATCTAAACACATTCCTCCATGTCCATACTCTACTATATCTTCTACAGTAAGTCTTTCGTCTGCTAAAATTCTTGGAAGTACTAAATCAAGTACTGTTCTCTTTGAATACATAGCACAACTTGGTACTCCAAGTATTGGTGTGTCATTATAATATGCAAGAAGGAACATTGCTCCTGGAAGTATTGGTGAACCATATGTAACAAGTTCTCCTCCACAATCCTTTATTGCTGTTGGAGTAACATCATCTGGATCTACAGACATTCCTCCTGTACAAATAATCATATCTGCTTTATCTTCATTAACAGCTTTTAATATTTCTTCTGTTATTCTCTCTTTATCATCAGGAAGTATTACTTGTTTTATAACTTCACTGCCATAATACCCTAACTTTTGCTTTATTACTGGTAGGAATGCATCTTTTATTCTTCCATGATAAACCTCATTTCCAGTAGTTATCACAGCACATCTTTTTGTTTTAATTTCATCAACTCTAATTATTTTTTCTTTTATTAAATCTTCAGCTTCTAATATTTTATTTTCATCTATGATCAGTGGAATTACTCTTGTAGCTCCAATTTTCTCACCTTTTTTTATTGGTGTGTTGTTATGTAATGTAGAAACTATTATTTCTCCTAAAGAATTTAACTTAAATAGTTTCTCCTTATCTATTTTTAATACTCCATTTCTATCTGCAAAGAAGTCTACCTTTCCTTCTTTTATTTCCTCTGAAGTAGCTACTCCATCACCTACTACAAGGTTTGATAATCTTATAGCTGCATCATTTTCATGAAGTTGACCTTCTTCTGGCTCCCATACATAAACATGGTCTTTTCCTATAGATAATAGCTTTTCTATATCTTCTTCCTTTATTATATGACCTTTTTTAAATGCTCTACCTTTAAACTCTCCTGGTACAATTTGTGTTACATCATGAGATAATATTGACCCTACTGCATCTTGTACTTTTATCCTTTTCATCATAGCGCTTATACTCCTCTGCTTAAAAATTATTTTCTAGCACACTCTCTTGCTTCACCTAATAATATATCTATTCCATGCTTAACATCATCTAAAACAAAATCTAAAGCTTCTTTACATGCCTTAGGACTTCCTGGTAAATTAACTATAAGTGTATCTTTTCTTATTCCTGATACTGCTCTTGAAAGCATTGCTCTCTTAGTTATTTGTAGACTAAAATATCTTATTGCTTCAACAATTCCTGGTGCTTCTCTTTCTATAACATCCTTTGTTGCTTCTGGAGTTATATCTCTTTTAGAAAAACCTGTTCCTCCTGTGCTTAATATTAAATTAACTTTTAATTCATCACACATCTTTATCATTTCATCTCTTAGCATTTCTCTTTCATCAGGAAGGATTATTTGCTTAACAACAGTAAAACCATTAGCTTCAACTATTTCCTTTACTGTAGCTCCACTTTTATCTTCTCTTTCTCCTGCATATCCCTTATCACTACTTGTTATAATACCTACTGTATACATATTACCTTTTTCCTCCAATCTTTTATAATCATTTGGTGTATTTATGTTAAAAAATTCGTTTTTTATTAATTCCTTTTCTTCAACCTCTTTATAATCTAAACTACATATAAGTTTTTGTAGTTTATTATCACCATTTTCTAAAGCTCTTTCTATTGGCTCTATTATTTTCTTAGAATAAATAGAACATAAAGGTTGTAATCTATCATTTACTCTTGGCACTAAAATTTCATAATTTCCCTTTATATTACCTAAAAGCTCTAGTGTTTTCTTACTTATCAATGGCATATCGCATGCCACACACAACACTTTATCAGTATCTGCATAACTAAGTGCTGAATGAATTCCACTTAAAGGGCCATTTCCAACATATATATCACTTATTACTTCAACATTAAAATTGCTATACAATTCCTTATTATTTGCCACAATAACAACTTTTTTAAAATTTTCCCCAGCTTCAATAATATGCTCAATAAATGTTTTTTCCTTGTAGCTTAAAAAAGCCTTATTATTATAATTCATTCTACTGCTTTTTCCACCTGCTAAAATAGCTAGTGTTTTATTTATTTTCAATTAATCCACCTCTAAAATTTTATTATATCTACGACCATGCCTTTTGAAACACCACTATTTCCTGCTTCTAGCTCTATGATACAATTTGAATTTAAAGTTGAACTTAAAATTCCATTACCACTTTTAACTTGAGTTATGTATACGCATTGTTTTTCATCTATGTATTCAATTTGCCCTCTTAAAAATCTTCTTTGTGGGCTTTTCTTATTAAAATCATTAAGAAGTATAGCTTTTTCTCTTTTTATTTCTATTTTGCTACTTCCACTCATTTTTTCCATTGACGTTCTTGCTAAAAGTTCAAAAGTAGTAAGTGCTGCTGTAGGATTACCTGAAAGGCTTATAATTACTGTATCATTATATTTGCTACATAATACTGATGAACCAGGCTTAATTTTAATTTTCCAAAATAATTTTTCACCATTAATTTCATCAATTGCTTCCTTTATTAAATCTTTGTCACCTACAGATGCCCCACCTGTAGTTATAACAATATCAGCCTTTTCACATATTCCTCTTATTATGTTTCCTATATCAGCATATTCATCATTAACATGTTCTACATTAATTACTTCATATCCTAGTTCCTTTATTCTAGCTAAAATAGTATATTTATTACTATTAAATATTTTTCCGTAGCTAAGACTTTGCCCTATATCTATTACTTCATCACCAGTACTTATAAAAGCTATTTTAGGCTTTTTATAAACTTTAATTATATTTATTCCAGAGCTAGCAATGATTCCAATATCAGCATAATTTAATTTCTTTCCTTTCTTTACAAGCAATTGACCTTTCTTTATATCTTCGCCTTTAAAGCATATATTTTCATTTTCCTTTAATTCTTTTTTTAGAACTATTCTATTTTCTTTTACTTCTACATCTTCTTTTTTTATTACAGCATTTGCTCCTTTAGGAATAGGAGCTCCTGTCATAATTTTTATTGCTGTTCCTAATACAACTTCCTTATCTGAAGCTTCTCCTGCAAATACTTTATCAATTATATTAAGTTCTTTTTCATGTTCATTTGTATCTTCATATATTACTGCATAACCATCCATTGCAGATTTATTAAATGGTGGATTATTTATTGATGAATACACATCTTCTGCAAGAACTTTATCTATAGCATCAATAAGTTCAACTTTCTCAGCTTCCATTACTTTCACATTATTATTTAATATTTCTATTGCTTCTTCTAGGCTTATAAATGATTTCATTTTCACTCTCTTTTCTAAATACTACATTTTTAATTATATTTATATACAAAAAAGCTTACTATCAAACAAACTTGGAATGACAATAAGCACACAATTAATTTATAATTGACATTGGATAATTGATAATAAAGGGTCTAAATTTAATTATCAACTATCAATTATCAATTGTTCATTATAATAAGCTTATTTTCCTTCCCAAAATGTGGAGATAGCCTCTTTTCAAAAACTACCCTGTGAATTAAATTCAGGTATAAAATCCATATATAAATACTTAGGTCTTTTATACTCTAGAAAATAATATTATATTCTAAATTCTTCTTCTTTTTCGATTAAATCTGCCAAAGCTTCAAAATCTTCTTTATGAATAACCCTAACATCATTAATATGTAAATCTTTATCACTAGCTATAGCAATCAATTTTTCTTTTGGTGTAATTATTTTTTCACTTATTCCATCTCTATACACTTCAATTTTTCTAAGATTGCTTTTTTTATAGCCTTCCACTAAAATAATATCCTTATCACTTGCCATTTCTATTATACTCTGTAAATCAGTTTCTTCCTTCAGCTCTTTTATCATTGCAAGCCTATTTTTCGAAGAAATTATCACAGTTTCAGAACCAGCTTTTCTATGTTTATATGTATCTTTTCCTTCTTTATCTATATCAAACCCATGGACATCATGCTTTATAGTTGCAATACTTAATCCACGACTTTTTAATTCTTTTATAAGTCCTTCCATAATATATGTCTTTCCTACATTGCTACTAGAACCTATTATGTTTATTACTTTAGCCATAACAACCTCGTAAAATTAAAAACTTTTAAAAATATTTACATTAACATGAGAGTATAATATATACCCCCTCATGTTAATGCTTTATTTAAATTAATATGTTCAAATTATTTATAACTAAATTCAAAGTTTTCTTCAATATTAAAGAAATCAGCATAATCTATATCAAATAAACTCTTAGTAACCTTTGATACATCTATCTTTTCTCTTATAATTTGAGTAAGTACACCAGCATAATCAAGATCGCCTTGAATTAAAGCCCCATAAATTTTTCCATCTTTGTGTATTATCTTCTTATATCCATTTTCGTCATTTTTGATTTCTACAGTATAAGTTTCATCTTCTGGTTCTACTGCTCCTAAAGACATTGTAGCAATTCCCACAAAGTTCATTGTATTTTTGCTTCCAAAGAAATCTGTCATAATCATTTCTTTTCCTAACATATTGTTAGCAGCTATTATACCTTCTTTTACAGCTGTTGGCCATATAGGATTTCTTCCAGTTACATCACCAGCACCATAAATATTTTCTATATTAGTTTTACCCATTTCATCTATAAGTAATCCAAATCTATCACATTCTACATTACTATTTTCTAAGAATGCTATATTAGATCTTACCCCTGTAGCAACTATAACAAGTTCACATGGTACATCTTCACCATTATTTAATGATAAAGATACTGGATTATTATTTTCATCCATATTAAGCTTAACTGCACTTACACCTAATTTTAAGTTTACACCTTTTTCTTCAAACTTATTCTTATAAACATTTGAAGTATATTCATCTAATTGTAATGGAAGCACTTTATTGCTCATTTCAACTAATGAAATATTAAGTCCTGTATCTAAAAGTCCGCTTAATGCATCTATACCAACAAGTCCAGCACCAAGTACTACAACATTTTTTACTTTTGCAGCTTGCTCTTTTATAAGTACTGCATCTTCAAGATTTCTTAAACCAACAACATTGTTAGCTGCTCTTAAACCTTCTACTGGTGGTATGAAAGCTGAAGCACCACTACATATCATAAGTTTATCATAAGCTAGTGTTTCACCATTGCTTAAAGCTAATGTTTGCTCTACATCATTAACTGAAGTTACTTCTACACCCCTTTTCCAGTTTATATTATATTTTTCAAAGAAATCTTTTCCTGAAAAGTTTAATGCTTCAACATCTCTATGATTTGAAATATAATGATGAAGTATACATCTTGAATATACATGTTCATCTTTAGAAACTAATACTATTTCTGCATTATTATCTAATTCTCTTAAAGTCTTTGCTCCACTGATACCAGCTGCTGAGGCTCCTATAACTACATATCTCATCACTATTTAACCTCCTCTAAAGTAATTGCTGCCATTGGACATCTTGCAACACATTGTGGTGAACCTGCATCTTTGCATCCATCACATTTCATTATTTCCTTGTGGCTTCTGCTATCTGCTTTTAATACTCCATAAGGACAAGCCATTATACACATATAGCAACTTGCACATTTATTTTTATCATACATTACTTTTCCAGTTTCTTTATCTTTGCTCATAGCACCTGTCATACATGTAAATACACATTCTGGTTTATCACAATGTCTACAGAATATAGGTGCATACTTTCCATTACTATCTATTGTAATTCTACTTCTTGTATCTTCTGAATTGTGTGAAACTATACATGCAGTTGTACATGTAAGACATCCAACACATTTTGATCTGTCAATTTTAATTCTTTTCATCTTTAGAACTCCCCTTTATTTAATTATGAGTTATAAGTTATGAATTAAGAATGATGAATTAAAGATAATATTCATCATTCATCACTTGTAATTCATAATTATTTTTTAAGTATGTTTACTGCAACTGTTTTAAATGATGGTTCCATTGAATATGGGTCATAAACAGAAGGTGTAAGTGAATTAGTTTCTATATAATGTATTGGTGCATATAATTGTCCTTTTTTAACATCTTCTGAATATACAACCTTAAATTCACTAGTAACACCATTTTGAGAAGCTATCTTAACTCTTTCATTTTCAGCTATATCTAATTCTTTAGCTAATTCTGGATTCATTAAAACATAAGATTCTTTGCTATAAATTCTATTAGATGCATCTATTTCTCTAGATCTTACGCCAGTATGCCATTGTCCTACTGTTCCTCTTCCTGAATTAAATATATAAGGGAATTCATTTGAAGTTTGAGTAGGGTTTTCAGCTATATCTTCAAACATAAACTTAACTTTCTTTGATGGTGTATAATAATTTCCATCTTCATAAAGTCTTCTTTCATCTTCTACTAATACATCACCTTCTTTAAATGGCCATTGAACTCCTCTTGAACCTGACATTTCTGGTCCTTCTAGCATTTCATAAGTAACACCAGTTATATCACAAGGCATTCCTTTTGAACATTTCTTTAATAATTCAAATACATCTCTTGGTGTTTTCCAGTTATCTAAAAGACTTCCCATTCCTAATGCTTGTCCTATACCATAGAATATTTCAAAGTCAGATTTTTCTCCTTCTTCCTTAGCTATAACAGGGTTCATTTTTGATAATCTACGTTCAGTATTAATAAATACTCCCTCTTTCTTTATAGCTGGAACTGATGGTAAGAATAAATCTGCTAACTCTGCAGTATGTGTATCTTCATATATATCTTGTACAACTAAGAACTCTAAGTTTTCAGCTGCCTTTTTAAATTCTTGATTATTTGTCCATGAATGTCTTGGATTCGTACATACTACCCATAAAGCTTTTATTTCACCAGAAATAGCTCTTTCAATTATCTTGTTATATGGAATTGTTGGTTTTGTTGCAAGTACACTTTCATCAACACCTAAAGCTTCTGCTACTGCCTTTCTTCTTACTGGGTTATCAAAATCTCCACCACCGTAAAGTCCAGCAGTATTACTAAATGCTCTTGATCCCATAGCATTACTTTGTCCAGTTAAAGAGTTAGCTCCTGTTCCTGGTCTTCCTATATTTCCAGTCATTACAGCTAAATTAATTATTGCTTGAGCTGTTCTAACTCCTTGATATCCTTGGTTAACACCCATTGTCCACCAGAATGATACTTTCTTACCATTATGTATTATTTGTGCTAATTCAAGTACTCTTTCTGCTGAAATTCCTGTTTGTTCTTCAACATTTTCTAAAGTAAACTTAGAAGCATGAGCCTTAAACTCTTCAAATCCTTCTGTATATTTTTCAATATAATCTACATTAATCCAGTTTTTTTCTATTAATACATTTGCTAAAGTGTATAAAAGAACTAAGTCAGCTTTTGGTTTAATATCTACCCATATATCTGAATTAAGAGCTGTTTCTGATCTTCTTGGATCTATTGTTATTATTTTAGCATCCTTATTAGTTCTTACTCTTCCCCAGAATACAGGATGAGCTATAACAGGGTTTGCTCCAATAAATATTATTGTATCTGAAAGTTCAGCATCTTTTAAAGTATATGGTGGTGCATCAAATCCAAAGCTTTGTTTATGTGCAACTACAGATGTAGCCATACAAAGTCTTGTATTTCCATCACCATTTATTTTCATATAATTTCTACCTACATGACCTAAAAGAGCCATATCTTCTGTAGTCATTTGACCTGTACTTATGAAAGCAACACTTTCTTTTCCATACTTTTCTTGGATTGCTGTCATTTTTTCAGCAAATGTCTTGAATCCTTCTTCCCATGAAATTTCTTTCATATTTCCATTTCCATCTTTTAACAACGGAGTCTTTCTTGCTTTTACTTTAGTTTGTTGTTTGTCTAAATTAAGACCTTTAATACAACAAAATCCTTGATTAACTGGATAGTCAACAGTTGGTGAAACTTTTGCTATCTTACCATCTTCAACGTGGAAATCAATATTACATGCAAGTGCACATAAATTACAAGTAGATTGAATCTTTTTCATTAATATCATCCTCACTTTTTAATTGATAATCAAAAATTGACAATTTATAATTAATGTTAAAATATTAAATATTTAGTAAAAAACATTTCCTAGTGAAAGAAACTCCCTAAGGAGTTTCTTCATTAATTATTTATTATCAATTATTAATTAAGCATTATTTTTATAGCTTTTAACTAGCATTCTTGCAAAGTTATAAAGTACAAAACCAATAATAGCTGTTGTTATATAAATTTGTATTCCTGATATTTCTTTTACTATACTAGCAAAGCTTTCATATCCTTGTGCTGTTAAAAATCCTGCCATCTTTGTAGAAGCAACAATTCCTATAGCCATTGGGAATGTAAGACCTGCAAATCCTGGATTAAAAGTAAATCCAAAGAATTTTGGCATCTTATATAAAATAAATAAGAAAGCGCAGAATACTAATGCATATAAAGCATATACAACTATCTTATTTGGTTTTTCAATAAAGTTTAAATAACTAACTAAGCAAAGACTTGACGGTGCAAGTAGTATAGCTTGTGTATGATACATAGCATCTTTTATTGAATGCTTTGCTAATCTATAAATCATAAATGGCATTATTATGCATAAGATAGTTATTCCATAATATACTACTATCTTTCCTATAGCAGGTTCGTTCATAACTCCACCAACTACAGTTGAAACCATAATTCCGTTATAAGTAACGAACCAACTTGGTACAAATGTATCTTTATTTATACCTTTAAAAACATTTCTAAGTGTAAATATACATATGTGTATTGCATGTAATATAAGCCCTAATAACCATAATCCTTTACCTATAGATTGGCTATAAGTAAATACATAGCTTCCTATTATCATTGTTATCATTGTTAATCCTGCATAAAGACTAGCTGGAACTGTATTGCCATATTCAGCTTTAACAGCATCAAAATGGAATACTATTTTACCTAAATATGATAATAATATTAAGATAGCTGCCCACATAGTTATATGCCTTATCCAAGTAAATCCTAAACTTTGATATACATTAGAAAGGGTTGCAGCTCCTACCATTGTAGGAAGTATTGCTACTGGCATATTTCTAAGCTTATTTTTAAAATTTTTCTCCATTATAGCTTTCCCCTTTGTTAAAGTAAATTTTTTCCTTCTATTGGTTATCTACAGAGTTAAAATTAATACCATCCCAATAAACATTCTCTTTAACTATAGCCTTTTCTCCTAGTTCAACTCCATCTAAAGCCCATTTTTTAAACTCATGGAATCCAACTCTATCAACTATATAACCCACATGCTCTTTTCCGCCTGGTGCATCTTTTGCTATATATTCTTTTGTAAATTTATAAGTATTTGATATTATTTTTATAATACTTTCTTCATCAGCCCAAATAATAAAATCTTGACCTAATCTTGGGTTCTTCTTACCTGTTCTCCCCATTATAGTAAGCTTATAATACTTTTTCTTACTTCTAGTAAATGCTCTTGTAGGACATTTTTCTACACATACACCACATCCTACACATCTTTCAGTATTTCTAACTATCTTATAATTTTCAGAACTTAAAGCTCCAACAGATAATTTCTTACAAGCTCTTAAACATGCTTGACAATTTATACATCTACTTTCATCATATTGTGGTTCTGTCATACCTATAATACCGAAATCTTGCATTCTTACCTTTGCACAATCATTAGGACATCCAGTTAATGCAATCTTTACATGAAGGTCATTTGGGAATATTACCTTTTCAATTTTCTTAGCAAAATCAGATGTCTTATAATTAGCAAATGGACACACTGCATTTCCTATACAAGCAGAAACATTTCTTGTACCTGCTGCTGAATATCCAGTTCCAGGATCATCTTGATTAATTTCTAATTTTTCAATTATAGGCTGAAGCATTTCATTTACTGCATCAATATGTTCAAATTTAATTCCTAGTATTTCAAAACCTTGTCTTGAAGTTATATGAACTTTTCCATTACCGTATTTTTCAGATATCTCTTGGATTTTTCCTAGAAGCTCAGCATCTAAGTGTCCACCTGGAACTCTTACTCTTGATGCTGTAATTCCTCTTTCCTTCGTTATTCTAAATGCATTCTTTTTAAGCTTTTTAGTATTTATATCCACAGCTTTACTCCTCCTAATCAACTAAATTTTTAGCCTTAGTATAGTTAAATACTGGTCCATCAAGGCAGATATAAGTGTCATCCATCTTACAGTGACCACATTTCCCTAAGCCACAGCACATTTTTCTTTCATAAGATACCCAGATATTTTCTTCTGCTACCCCTCTTTTAAGAATTTCTGCTACCGTAAATTTCATCATTATAGGAGGTCCAACAACTACAAATGCTGTATTTTGAATATCTTTTATTTCTAATTCAGGAATATACTTAGTAACTAATCCTGTATTTCCTTCATATCCTTCTTCAGCCTTATCTACTGTTAAAGTTACATTTATGCTTTTTTCCCATTCTTTAATATCGTCTTTAAATAATATATCTTCAGTTGATTTAAATCCACATATTAAGTTAGTGTGTACTGCATCTGAAGTATTTTTAGCAAAGTAATCAACTACAGCCTTTACAGGTGAAAGTCCAGTTCCTCCTGCTACTATAGTAACTTCCTTACCTTTATAATCATTAACATCAAACCCATTTCCATAAGGTCCTCTTAAGAATAGCTTATTTCCTACATAATTAGTAAATATTTCATTAGTAACCCTCCCAACTTTACGAATAGTAAGGTCAACTGTACCTTCACCAATACCACTTACAGATATAGGAGCTTCACCAAAAGTAGGTATTGACACTTCAAAGAATTGTCCTGGTTTAACATCTCCTTCATAAGACATACGGAACGTATATTCAATATCTGTATGTTTAATTATTTCCTTTATCTCAGACATAAATGGCATATATTCATTATTCATCTTATTCCACCTCTTTTACAGCATCTTCAAGTTTATTTATACAATTTGAGAAAGATATATATTCTGGACATACATCATCACAACGTCCGCATCCTACACACATATTATACCCAAATCTTTTCTTATAATCATAAACTTTATGCATAACTTTAAATCTCATACGGTCTCCATTAGGCTTTCTAAAAACAATTCCTCCAGCCATATCTGTATATCCATCAACCATACATGATGCCCATACTCTACGTCTTTCACCTGAATTAGTATTTTCTTTATATGCTATATCTTGCATAGTAAAGCATGTACATGTTGGACATACAAAGTTACAACGTCCACAAGCTATACATCTGCTTGTATATTCATCCCAAACCTTTGAATTAAATACTTTACCAGATAAATTTTCAGGTATATTTACATTTACTTTATTGCTTTCTACATATTTTGGAGTAACTTCACAAGCTACATTTGCTTCTTTTTCAACTAAAGCTACAAGTTCGTCCCACTTACAATCAAGATATGTATAATCTCCATCAACATCTATGTATGCATCATAATTATCACTTTTATTGCTATGCATATCTACACAGAAACAATTATCAAATGTTTGACTACATCCCATAAGTATAAATTTTGTATTTTCTCTTAATCTCTTATAGTAGAAATCTTCTGGTCCATTATTTAAATATATTTGGTCCATACGTTTTAACCCATGTAAATCACAGCTTCTTAAAAATATTACAGCACCTTTTTTTCTTTCCTCTGGAACAACCATATTATCTTCTGTAAAATAAAATAATGTTTCTGAAATAGGTAAAAGAATTTCCTTAAATGAATATTCTGATTTTTTATCAAAAACTATTTCCTCTATTGAAGATATTTCCCCATATCTTATAGTATCAGTATCTGAAAATCTTCCGTCACCTTCAAATACCTTTGGCGCATATATTAAATAATCTTCAGATAACTGTTTTAGAATATTATTTACATTTTCTGTTATAAGCTTGTAGCCCATCTTAACACTCCTTTATCTTTATTAATATTAATTAATAAATGTTATTTTAACGATTTTGTTAAAAATTAAACAACCATTTTATGAGTATATTATATGTTAAGATAAAAATAAACACCGTGATATTTATCACGATGTTTTAAAAAATTTAGAAATTTTATTTAAATCAAAAATTAATATACTTTTATCTTTATATAAAATAAGATTTTTATCTTGTAATAATTTTAATGCCCTCGATACTGTTTCTCTCTGACTTCCTAATAAATCAGCTAAGTAAGTTACAGTTATATTCATCTTTATCATTATACCGTCATTAGTTTTAATTCCATAATCACGACCTAATTTATATATTTTTGCAGCTAGTTTTTTTTCTATTTTTATAGATGAAGGAGTATTTTTAAGTTGTCTATACATCCTTCTAGTTTTCATAGAAAGTGAAATTATTATATTCTTACATAATTCAAAATCATATTTCATTATCTCAAGTAATCTATTTTTATTAATCTTTAAAAGTTCAGCTTCCTCAAAAACTTGACAATTTATTGATGCAGGAAGTTCTTTTATAATAACTTCATTTATTACTTTTCCTTCACCTAAAATAAATATTACCTTTTTTTGCCCATTTTCATTTATTTTATAAAGAGATACAGTTCCACTTATAACTATATAAATATCAGTTACATCTTCTTTATCATGAAAAATAATAGTATCTTTATTATACTTTCGTATTTCCCCTTGCTCTAATATTATTCCTATGGTTTCATCACAGACATTATTAAAAATTTCTAATTTATTAATATCCTTTGTTTGTTTAATCATTTTTTCCACACCTTAATTCTCTAAGATTGAATTTTCCACAATTATAACATAAAGCCGTTATTAATTTAACATATTTTTTTTTTTTTTTTCTTCTATAAGTTCTTCATTTAATATACCTTCTGTTATTTGCTTTACTTCACCTGTCTTTCTTCCT
>JAKSUK010000109.1 GCA_024409095.1 Clostridium sp. | reverse complement strand
ATTAAAGTATTATTTATATGTCACGGCATGGTTCTTTCGATGGTTTGCAAATGACGTGTACATCGTTTATGTAATAGATAATTGGAAAATTACTACAAATTTTGGTAGTAAAAAGGGTTTAATAAAAGAAATTAAAGAAACTTAAATATTTGTATATAGGTTATAGCCTTCACCAATATTAAAGTCTATGTATTAGGAATAATACATAGGCTTTTTATTTTCCCTAAAAATGAAAGGAGGAAATAAATGATTCGTTTATACAGCGTTAGTGCAAATTAGCACATAAGTTCCCATGAAAGGAGATTGTCAAATGATAAAGATAAGAATTCAAGGAACAAAAAACGATATGAAGAGTTTTATTAAATGGTTAAGAAGGGCAACGAATATGCTGCCTAAATATGAAATAAAAAATGAATCAGAGTTTTATAAGAACTCAGATACAGATAAATATTCAAGATGGTACGCAAATATATATAAGAACGAATAAAAGGCGAGGATAAACTTATGTGCAAAGTTATAGCGATAGCAAATCAAAAAGGCGGTGTAGCCAAATCAGTAACTACAGCTCAGTTAGGAGCTGCATTAAGTAAGCTTGGAAGAAAAGTATTAATTATAGATGCAGACTCCCAGGGAACAGTAACAAAGAATTTAGGTTTTAGAAATAGAAAAAACTTTGAAGTAACATTGTCAGATATTTTCGATAGTTTGTTAGTTGAGGATGAAATAATTCTTGAAGAGGGATTGCTTAAGCATAGTGAAGGAATGTGGATCTTACCATCCACACCGAAACTTCAGAGTACAGAAATAGCTTTAGCAACAGCAATGGATAGAGAAAGAATTCTAAAGGATTATGTAGATGCTCAAAAAGAAAACTTTGATTATATCTTATTTGACTGTATGCCATCACTTGGAGTGATAACAAGAAATGTATTAACTAGTGCAGACCGAGTGATCATTCCAGTAGAAGCAGATATATCTGCTGCAGATGGAATACAGGAATTAATAAAAACAATATTTCTAATAAAGAAAAAGATGAATCCAAACCTCTCTATAGAAGGAATATTGTTTGTAAATGTAGATAGTAGAACTAACTACTCAAAAGAAATGAAAGAATTACTTATGAATAGTTATTCAGATGAAGTTCATTTCTTTAAAGATAGCATCCCTCATGCAGTTAAAGTATCGGAGTGTGCAGCATTAGGAGTATCACTGTTTAGTTATGCTCCAAATATTAAAGCTGCAGAAGCATATGAATCTCTTGCAAAGGAGGTGGATGCTAATGAGTAAAGTATTAAAGGATATAAAGCTTCATTCTATAAAAGATTTATATGAAGAAGCTATGGAGAACGAAGCCAATATTGATGGAAATTATCAAAGTGGAGAAATAAAAAATGTAAGTATATCAGATCTTCATACTTTTAAGAATCATCCTTTTAAGGTTATTGATGATGAAAAAATGGAGGAATTGGTTGAAAGCATAAAGGAAAAAGGAATTCTTTCTCCGGCTATTGTAAGGAAAAGAAATGAAGGTGGATATGAACTTATTTCAGGTCATAGACGAAAAAGAGCCTGTGAACTTGCTGGAATAAGTGAAATGCCTGTAAT
The DNA here is from genome assembly GCA_024409095.1 of Clostridium sp. Classification (GTDB taxonomy): domain Bacteria; phylum Bacillota; class Clostridia; order Clostridiales; family Clostridiaceae; genus Clostridium. The sequence continues at coordinate 4,010 of JAKSUK010000109.1, read as the reverse complement.
TGTAAGAAAACTTGAAGATGATGAAGCTACTATTTTAATGGTTGATGCAAATATACAAAGGGAGAATATCTTACCAAGCGAAAGAGCTAAATCATTAAAGATGAAATATGACGTATATAAAAGACAAGGAAAAAGGACAGATTTAACTTCGGGCCATAATGGCCCGAAGTTGGCCTCGGATATTGTTGGGGAAGAAGAAGGAATATCTGCGAGACAAGTTAAAAGGTATATAAGGCTTAATAATTTAATAGATCCATTACTAGAATTAGCGGATGAAAAGAAGCTTGGATTAGTTCAGGCAGTTGATTTGTCTTTTATAGATAAAACACTTCAGGAAAAAATATATGAAATTATGAATGTTAAGAAAGTAAAGATTAATACTAAACAATCAGAAATCTTAAAGAATGAATCTAATGATGGTTCTTTAACAGAAGATCGAGTATATGAAATTCTTGTTGGTAAACATGAGGAAAAACGAAAAGTGATTCTTAATGATGAAGAACTGCATAATTTCTTTCCAGATATATATTCAGAGAAAGAGATAAAAGAAATCATTATGAAATTATTAGAAGATTGGAAAGAGGGGTATGAAAATGTCTGATGGATGTTTTAGAGCTAAAAAAGGTTTTACAGTAGTACAAAATAATATAGCCAGAGATCATCGCCTTAGTTTAAAAGCCAAAGGATTGTTTCTCTTAATTCAATCATATATATCAATGCCAGATAAGGAATGGAAAAAAGAAGAGTTTTTAAAAATGACAGTCGAAGGTAAATCAGCTTTTGATAATGCATGGAAAGAATTAAAAGATTTTGGCTATTTGAAGATCTATATTACATCAACAGGAAAAGGAACAATTAGAGAATATGAATTGTTAGATGAACCAGTTGAAGGTAAAAGCGAAATATATTTATCTAATAAAAAAGATAATGAAAACGTTAAAAGTGCCGAAAATAAGGCATTTGTCCAACTACCCGATTTCCAGGTACCTGGAAACCAGGAAGTTGGAAACCAGGAACCTGGAATCCAGGATGTTGGAAATCAGGAACCTAGAAACCAGGTACCTGGAAATCAGTATGTAGAAATAAAAACTAATGATTTAAATACTAAACTTAATAAAACTAAAAACACATTAACACTTGTTAGTAATAAAGACCAAAATGAGGAAGAGGATATAGAGGCGCTGGTTAAAAAGAATATCGACTATGACAAGCTTATCAAAAATCACTGCGGTAATGTTCAGCTAATCAAATACATAGTGGAACTGATGAGCAGGGTGTTAGATAGTAGCGAAAAATATATTTATGTTTCAAGAGAAAAAAAGAAAATCGAAGAGGTAAAAAAACGATTTAGGGAAATAAGACATGAGCATATTGAAAGCCTGCTTCATAGCCTTCCAGAACAAGATAACGATATCAGATTAAAAAATCGATATATGGTTACTTGCCTTTATAACTCAATTGATAATGTTGGAGCTATATGCAAAACAAATCAGATCAAAAATAGAGGCTATATGCATCAGGAATATGACTTTGATGAGCTTTATAGAGAGATAAATATATATTAATTGACAAGGGGATATATCCCCTATAAAATAAAGGAGAAATAAATGCCAACAATAAGTTATTTTAATGGAATAATAATTGTAATGTATTTAAGAAATAAAGAGCATAACCCACCGCATATACACGCGATAACAAATGATTTTGATGCTCCTTTCTTAATTGAAAGTGGAGAAATCATGGAAGGGGTGTTCCCGCCAAAAGAAAAGGCGATGGTAAAGGAATTTGTTCTTAAATATAAAAAAGAATTAATGGAGATGTGGGAGACAGAAAAATATATTAAACTTCCACCAGTAAAATAATGTTTCATAAAGCTGTAAGTGTAAAATTTAATAAGGGTACATCTTTAGAGGTTATATTCCAAACAGGCGAAGTAAAAGAGTATGATATGGCTACTTTGTTTGATAAATACCCTAAGCTTAAAGAATTAACTGATAGAAAATTATTTTTGTCCGGGAAACTTATGGGATATGGAATAATCTGGAATGATGAAATTGATATAGAAACTGAGACCATATATGAGGATGGAATATTAATAAAAGAAGTTTCTCCTTATAATATGATTGCAGCTGAAGCTATATTAAAGGCTAGAAGCATCAGAGGAATCTCCCAAAAGGAATTAGCGAATCTAACTGGAATAGATCAATCAGATATATCCAAGTTAGAGAGAGGTGTAGCGAATCCTTCAGTTAATACACTAAAACGAATAGCGGATGCCTTAAATATGAAACTAAATATAACTATAGAGTAATGGGAAGAGTGCTAAATTAGCACTCTTTTCGTTTATATTAATATATATAATATGATATAATTCTATAATAAAAGGTATTAAGGGGTTAGCTTTGCAATATAGAAAAAATGTCATAAAAGAATATATATCCTTATTTCATAAGGCGACTACAAAACATAAAGAAATATATATACATAAATCAAGAGACTTTTACTACTTGGCTAAATATGTTCCAAGTAGGGATTTTGGCAAGGTAAGTAAAATTAAATCTAACTTTGTCAAATGCGTATGGAAATATATGGATGGCGATAAAAGAGCTGGAAAAAAGATTTCTGAGTTGTATTTAAGATATGTAGAAGAGTTTATTAAATATAAAGGAATAGAAGGGGATATATTACTTACATGTATTCCAAGATCAAATATTAATAAAAGAAATCCATTAGATAGCACAGTGTTGTATATATGTACATATATAAATACAAATGTAAAAATACATAATGGACTAAATTATTTATATAGAAGAAAGAGTATAAAACCTATTCATAATGGTAATAAATATACAGTAGAAGATATAAAAATAAGTTTGGCTACAAGAGGTAATACAACAATTCCAACGGTCATTGTTTTAGATGATGTTGTAAATAGTGGTAATACTTTTAAGGCTGCAAAAGAAGTACTAATGAGCAGCGGGGCCAAAGAAGTGTATAATCTTTGCTTATTTATAAAATAGGAGAGAAAAGGGGATAAAAATATGATAAAAAAGAAAATTTCGGTATTATTGGGATTAGCTGTAACGATTTCATTTACAGCCTGTAATTTAACAAAACAAGAAGTGAATGTTAGTTCAGTAGAGATAGAGCCATCAGTTACAATAGAGGATAATCAATTTGATAAAGAAGAAAATGAAGATATTATAGTACAAACTCCAGAAACAAACGATGATGCTTTTGTCCCTGAAGAAATAGTAAGTTTAGAACCTGAAGAAAATGATGATGTAATTAATAGTGAATCAGATATTTATAATCTAGAAGGTTCTGGATACGAAGAGATTATAGAAATGTCATGTGAATATGACATAGATACTATTCTTGAAATATTAGGTAAAGGATATAAACCACCATTTTATTGTCAATTAGATCATATTGATGAGGCTGGTAATTTTGTTATTCACCAATACGAATTAGTAAATAATGGTGATGAAGCACATACAGCAACTGTTGATTGGATTACAGTAAATCCGAAAACAGGCGAATGTGAAAATTACATGGGAGATAGATTTAATATCGAGGAAAGAAAATAATATATATTGAGAATTGAGTCATCTCGCGTTGAAGCGGCAAAGTCAAATATTATTTAAAATCAAGTTGTGAAGGAGGATGCAATTGAATAAGAAAAAAGATTTTTGGTTATCGATTATAGGATTAGTTATTATATTAATTGGAGCAATTGGCCTAATTGTTATGGATTTTCCGGTAGGCCTATTAATTATTTTGCCATCAGCAATTCCGCATATATATAGGTTATTTACTTTAAAGAAGAATTGTGAAAATGGGGATAAAAATGATAAATAATAAAATTGAAGTTTTTATGATACACCGTGTTATAAAGTATTTGCTATTATTTTGATTATTTGGGCTAAAGTATGGTTTTACAGTGAAGGTGGGGCAGTGATGAATTTGAAATATTGCAAAGCACAAAGCAGTGATTTTGATAGATTAAA
>JAKSUK010000108.1 GCA_024409095.1 Clostridium sp. | reverse complement strand
TTAATGAAAATAGGTTTAGAGAGCTTATTAAAAAAAGAAAAGAAAAAATGCCTATGGCTTATATATTAAAAGATGTTGAATTTATGGGATTAGATTTTTATGTAGAAGAAGGAGTTTTAATTCCAAGAGGAGATACAGAAATCTTAGTTGAAGAAGTATTAAATCACATAGGGCAAGAAGAAAGTATAAATATATGTGATTTATGCTGTGGAAGTGGAGCTATCGGCATATCATTAGCATCTTTAAGAAATAATATAAAAGTAGATTTAGTTGACCTTTATCCTATACCTGAAAAAGTAACTAAAAAAAATATAGAAAAACATTCTTTAGAAGAAAGAGCAGAATTTATTAAGAGTGATTTATTGAATAAAGTTATAGAAAGTGGAAAGAAATATGATATATTAGTATCTAATCCTCCATATATAGCTGATAAAGTAATAGATACTTTAATGGATGATGTAAAAAATTATGAGCCACATACAGCATTAGCTGGCGGTGAAGAAGGTATGGATTTCTATAATATAATAGTTTCTGAAAGTTGTAAGGTATTAAATGAAAAAGGTATACTTGCCTTTGAAATAGGATATGACCAAGGAGAGAAAGTCAAGAAATTGATGGAGGAAAAAGGATTTAACAACGTCAAAATTATTCAGGATTTAGCAGGATTAGACAGAGTAGTAATAGGAAATTTCTAAAATCTTGATATAATTAGATTAAATATGATATAATATTTCAATATGAAAAAAAACAGTACGGAGTGATACTATGTTATTAGATAAATTAGCATTTACAGAAAATAAATATGAAGAGCTTTCAGTAAAAATATCAGATCCTTCTATAATGGCTAACCAAAAAGAATGGAGAAAGCTTTGTAAGGAGCATGCTGACTTAGAGATAATCGTTACAGCATATAGAGAATACAAGAAGGTTTTAGAAGACCTTGAAGCAAATAAAGAAATGTTAGAAGAAGAATCAGATAAAGAAATGAGAGAAATGTTATCTGAAGAAATTTCTATGTTAAAAGAACAAGAAGTTGAATTAGAAAATAGAATACAAATATTATTATTACCCAAAGACCCTAATGATGATAAAAACGTATTTGTTGAAATCAGAGGTGGAGCTGGTGGAGATGAAGCAGCTTTATTTGCAGCTAACCTATTTAGAATGTATACAAGATATGCTGAAAATAATAGATGGTCAGTAGAGCTTATGAGTTCAAATGAAAATGACCTAGGTGGATTTAAAGAAGTTGTTTTCATGATAAAAGGTTCTGGTGCATACTCTAAACTGAAATATGAAAGTGGAGTTCATAGAGTTCAAAGAGTTCCTGACACAGAAAGTTCAGGAAGAATTCATACATCAACAGCTACAGTTGCAGTACTTCCAGAAGTTGATGATGTTGATATAGAAATCCATGAAAAAGATTTAAGAATAGATGTTTATAGATCATCTGGTAACGGTGGACAATGTGTTAATACTACAGATTCAGCAGTAAGAATTACTCACTTACCTACAGGTACAGTAGTAGCTTGCCAAGATGAAAAATCACAGCTTAAGAATAAAGAAAAAGCTATGAAAGTTTTAAGAGCTAGATTATACGAAGTTGCAGAAGCAGAAAGATTAGCTGGAATAGCTGAAGATAGAAAAAGTCAGGTAGGAACAGGAGATAGAAGTGAGAGAATAAGAACTTACAACTATCCTCAAGGAAGAGTAACAGATCACAGAATTGGATTAACATTATATAAACTAGATTCATTCTTAAATGGAGATATAGATGAAGTAATCAATGCTTTAATAACTGCAGATCAAGCAGAAAAAATGAAAGCAATGGGAAATACTGATTCAATGTAATTAAAAAAAGCCTTGCATTAATTTGTAAGGCTTTTTGAATAAGTAAAAGAATTATGGAAATAAATAGAGCTTTAAAAAGAATAAGAAAAAAAGAAAATATATTTTTTATTATAATGGGTGTCTTGTCTGTGTTAATACCAACTTTAGCTTATTTAGCAAACTTAAAAAATATATTTATATATGCATATATAGCAGTTATTGAATTTTTAATATTAATAGCAATACTTGCTAAAATAAATACATGTACTCTTAGATTTAAATATTATAATAACAGATTCAACATAAGGCAGGGATTGCTTTTAAGAGAAAATATAATAATATGCGATAAGGTAGCTATAGTACATACTAATAAGGAACGTGAGGATATTGAAATAATAATTGTAACATCAACTAAGCTTAGAAATAAGAGAGCTAGGCCTATAGTAAGTGGATTTTTAAAAAAATATCCTGAAGTTGAACATGAATATAATAGATTAAAAAAAATGAATGAGGGACAAAAATATTATTTTCAAATAATAAGGAGTGGCAGTTTAAGAAAGTATATTTTTTTAGAAAATATATATACTACCTGTGTTAAATCGTCATATACTCCAGCTGCTATAGAAAGTATAAAAATAGCTAGAGGTCAAATTAATTTTAATGAAAGAGGGTAGAAGGCTAGTGAAAACAAAAGTAGCCATAATAAAAAATTTAAGCGAAGATAAAGATTTTATTAATGAAGCAGGAAAAATAATAAAATCAGGTGGGATAGTAGCTTTTCCAACAGAAACAGTTTATGGATTAGGAGCTGATGCTTTAAATGCAGAAGCAGTAAAGAAAATATTTTTAGCAAAAGGTAGACCACAGGATAATCCTCTTATTATCCATGTATGCTCTAAGGATATAGGGAAATTTGTTAAAGATATACCAGCAATAGCAGAAAAGCTAATGGATAAGTTTTGGCCAGGTCCAATGACTATAGTATTAAATAAGAAAGATATAATACCTAATGAAACAAGTGCAGGTCTTTCTACTATAGGTGTAAGAATGCCAAATTCAGAAATAGCATTGAAGCTTATAGAATCAGCTGGAGTACCTATAGCAGCACCATCAGCTAATATATCTGGTAGACCAAGCCCTACAGATATGGAAAGATGCATAGAAGATTTAGATGGAAAAATAGATTATATTTTAGGTGGGGAAAAAAGTGATATAGGTGTAGAATCTACTATAGTAGATTGCACAGTTAATCCTCCTATGGTACTTAGACCAGGTGGAATTACTATGGAAATGTTAAAATCTGTAGATGAAAGTATAGTTATTGATGAAGCATTAAGAAAAAAACCATCATCAGATTTAAAACCAAAAGCACCAGGAATGAAATACAGACATTATGCACCAAAAGCAAAATTAAAAATTGTTAGTGGAAAAAATGAAAAAACAGTTGAAATAATGTGCGAAATGTTAGAAAATTATATTGAAAATAACAAAAAAGTAGCAATTATAACTACTGATGAAAATGTTGATAAATTTGATAAGTGTGAAGTTTTATCACTAGGAAGAAAAAATGATTTAAATGAAATAGCCAAAAATCTTTTTGAAACTCTAAGAAAATGTGATGATTTAGGTGTGGAATATATTTTATGCCAAGGGTTTGAAGAAGATGGAGTTGGATTTGCAATTATGAATAGACTTAATAAGGCAGCAGGTTACGACATTGTTAAAGTATGATAAGGGGAGGTGGGTTTACCATTCTTCCTTTTTTATAAAAATATAATTTATTAAAGGAGGAAAATATTATGAAAATAGCTTTAGGCTGTGACCATGGTGGTTTAAATTTAAAAAATGAAATTTTAAATTACTTAAAAGAACAAGGTTTAGAAGTTAAGGATTTCGGAACTTATACAGAAGAATCATGTGATTATGCAGATATTGCATTACCAGTTGCTGAATCAGTAGCATCTAAAGAGTTTGATTTTGGTATACTTATATGTGGTACAGGAATTGGTATAGGTATAGCAGCAAACAAAGTTCCTGGAATAAGAGCAGCTTTATGTTCAGATACATTTAGTGCACATGCAACTAGAGAACATAATGATGCAAATATATTAACTCTAGGAGAGAGAGTAGTAGGAAAAGGTCTTGCTATAGATATAGTAAAAGCATTTTTAAATGCTGAATTTGAAGGAGCAAGACATATTACAAGAATTAAAAAAATAGAAGATATAGAAAAAAAATATAGTAAGTAATTACTAATATTATTTTTATTTGGAGGTAACATGAGTAAAGTAACACAAATTAATCATCCTTTAATATTACATAAATTAGCGTTTATTAGAAGTAAAGATACAGGTTCTAAGTATTTTAGAGAGTTAGTAGAAGAAGTTTCTATGTTAATGGCTTATGAAGCTACTAGAGACTTAATTACAGAAGAAGTTGAAATTGAAACACCTATTTGCAAAACAAAATGTCAAATGCTATCAGGTAAAAAATTAGCAGTAGTACCTATATTAAGAGCAGGTCTTGGAATGGTTGATGGTATATTAAATTTAGTACCAGCAGCAAAAGTAGGTCATATAGGGTTATATAGAGATGAAGAAACTCTTCAACCAGTAGAATATTTCTGTAAGCTTCCACAAGATATAGCAGAAAGAGATATTTTTGTAGTAGATCCAATGTTAGCAACAGGAGGATCAGCAGCAGATGCTATAACTTTATTAAAGAAAAGAGGAGCAAAGAAAATTAGATTAATGTGCTTAATTTCTTCTCCAGAGGGAATTGAATTAGTACAAGAGAAGCATCCAGATGTAGATATTTATGTTGCATCAATAGATGAAAAATTAAATGAAAAAGGATATATTGTTCCAGGTCTTGGAGACGCAGGAGATAGACTTTTCGGAACTAAATAATAAAAAAACGAAGCATTGCTTCGTTTTTTTATTATATGTAACGATACTTGAAGCAATGGATAGTTAAGTAGTATAATTTAAAAAAATAAAGGAGTGAAATCAAATGAAGAGAAAAGAATACTTATCATGGGATGACTATTTTATGGCAGTTGCTTTGCTTTCAGGAAAGAGAAGCAAAGATCCAAGCACTCAAGTTGGAGCATGTATAGTAAATAAAAATAATATAATAGAAAGTATAGGATATAATGGTTTTCCCAAAGGGTGTTCTGATGATGAATTTCCTTGGGAAAGAGAAGGCGATACATTAAATACAAAATATGCATATGTAGTTCATGCTGAATTAAATGCAATATTAAATTGCAAAGGTAAGGACTTAAGTGGCTGTAGAATTTATGTAGCATTATTTCCATGTAATGAATGTGCAAAGGCAATAATACAATCAGGTATAAAAGAAGTAGTATATTTAAGTGATAAGTATGCTAATACGGATATAGTAAAGGCTTCTAAAAGAATGTTAAATGCTGCGGGAGTTAAGTTAAGTCAACTAGAACCAAAACATTTAAAAATTGAATTATCACTAGATAAGTCATTGATATAAATACTAAATACCCCTAAAATGGTTGAATATATAAAAAGCGAAGCGTATAATTAAGTTGTTAATTGGTTAACATTTTGTATTCAATTATAATTTTAATGGGGGGGGTATTTTATGAGAGAAGTTGTAATAGTAAGTGCTGTAAGAACTGCTATAGGAACTTTTGGAGGAGCATTAAAAGATGTTCCAGCAGTAGATTTAGGGGCAGTAGTAATTAAAGAAGCAGTAAATAAAGCTGGCATTAAACCAGAATTAGTAGATGAAGTAGTTATGGGAAATGTTATACAAGCAGGTTTAGGGCAAAATGTTGCTAGACAATCTGCTGTAAAAGCTGGTCTTCCAATAG
>JAKSUK010000107.1 GCA_024409095.1 Clostridium sp. | reverse complement strand
TTAATGAGTAGCATAAGTTTATGCATGATTGTGAAAGATGAAGAAAATGTTATAGAAAGATGTCTTAATACGGTAATTGATATAGTAGATGAAATAATCATAGTAGATACTGGTTCACAAGATAGTACTAAAGAAAAGGTAAAAAGGTATAAAGCCAATATTTATGACTTTCCTTGGAATGATGATTTTGCAGAGGCTAGAAATTTTTCATTTAGTAAAGCAAAAATGGATTATATATTATGGCTAGATGCAGATGATGTTTTAGAAATTGAGGATCAGGAAAAGTTAAAGCTATTAAAGAAAAGTTTAAATGATAGCGTTGATGCAGTATCAATGAATTATGTATTATCAAAGGATGATAATAACAATCCAATAATTTCATTAAGACGAAATAGAATTGTAAAAAGGAAAAATAACTATGTATGGATAGGAAAAGTTCATGAATATTTAGAGGTTTATGGTAATATATTAAGTGTAGATATTGCTGTAAGGCACTTAAAAGATAAAGAATATACTGATAGAAATTTAAAAATATTTAGAAAGATGGCACATGAAAATTATGACTTTTCACCAAGGGATTTATTTTATTACGGAAATGAACTTTATGACAATCAATATTATTTAGAAGCAATAAAGGTATATGATGATTTTATAGCTACTGAAAAAGGATGGATTGAAGATATAAAGCAGGCTCTTATAAGAATTTCAGAGTGTTATGCATTTATTGGTTATAAAGATAAGGAAGAAGAGTATTTATTTAAGGGACTACAGTATGATATTCCATCTAGTGATTTATGCTGTAGAATTGGTTATATATTTTATAAAAAAGAAAAATATGAAATAGCAGCTTTTTGGTATGAAAATGCAATAAAAAATCCACCGCTTTTAGGAAAATTAAGCTTAGTTAATAGAAGTATGTATACATGGGTGCCAGCTCTTCAATTATGTGTATGTTATTGCAAGATAGGAAACTTTAATAAAGCTAATGAATATAACGAATTAGCTGCAAAATATGTTCCAAACCATAGTAGTGTAATAAACAATAGGAAATATCTTTTAGATAAAGTAAGATAATGTGAAAAAAACCTTGAAATTATAGTATTTTGAGAATATAATTAAGTTAATAAATCCTGTAGGGGAGTAGTTAGCAGTGAATAACTGTGATAATATCAACAATCATGGCTTTTAGCCTGGTATTATCTTAAAAAACGAGACTTACAGATAGTATGTTTAGACATGCTATCTGTAAGTCTTGTTTTTTTATACAGGACAAAATAATGGAGGAATTTTTATGATTTATTTAATTTATCTAGTGCTGGCAGCAGCAGTAGTATTGTTATCTATTAAAGCATCTGTATATGTTGATTTATTAGATAAGAATACAAAATTATCAGGAGCATTTATAGGTGGAGTTCTGTTATCAGCAGTAACATCACTTCCAGAATTATTAACAAGTTTATCATCTACAATATGGTTAAAAAATCCTGGGCTTTCGCTTGGAAATATATTGGGAAGTAACTTATTTAACATGACTATCATAGCAGTACTTATTATTTTATGGACTAGTAATTTTAAGAATTCTAAAATATCAAAAAGTCATAATTATACTGCACTAGTTACACTTGCTATATATTTAGCTGTAGCTTTAAATATGTTAAATGTACTTAATTTTGAAATATTAACAGTTTCGATTACTTCAATAATTGTATTATTACTATATATATTAGGGGTTAAGACAATGTCAAATGATGATAGCGATTCAACAGATGAAAGTGAAGAGGAAGCAGCTATAACAACATCACTTTCATTAAAACAAATTATTATAAGATTTATTTTAGTAAGTATCGGATTGGTATTTTCAAGTATATTAATTACATATGTTACCAATATAATTGCAGATAGACTTAATTTAGGGGCAAGCTTAGCTGGTGCTTTATTATTAGGTATTGCAACATCACTTCCAGAGTTTACATCATGTGTTTCTCTTGTTAAGATTGGTAACTTTAATGTATCAGTGGGGAATATTGTTGGAAGTAACTTATTTAATTTTTTAATTATTTTTATATCTGATGCATCATTCATTGGTGGAACAGTATATAATTTTGCTGAAGTTCAAACAAGAAATCTAGTGCTATTTGGCATAATTAGTACAATATTAATGTTAATTATATTAAAAATTAAAGATAAAGTTAAATGTAAGTATATTTTATATATTCCGTCAATTGGCATTATATTTAGCTACTTACTATTCATGATTATATAAAATAAACACCATTCCATGTTTTTACATGAAATGGTGTTTATTTTATGCCATTATTAATACCTCAGAAGCCTTTATTATAGCAGTAGCTTCAGTACCAACAGTTAAATCAAGTTCATCTACAGCTTCAAGAGTTATTGAAGAAGTAATGACTACCTTTGAAGGAAGTTCTACTTTTACAATAGCATTAACAGCACCTCTATTAAGCGAAATAATTGTACCAGAAAGTTTATTTCTTGCACTTAATGTTAAGTTACCTCTACCAATTAATACTGATGTAGCCTTAATGATTGCTGTTACTTCTTTTCCTACAGTAATATCTAAATCATCAATAGCTTCTAAAGTGATTGATGATGTAATATGTTGTCCATTAGAAATATCTATTTTTACAATGCCATTAACAGCACCTCTAGTAACACTGACAACTTTACCAATAAATTTATTTCTCGAACTTAATTTCATATCTATATCTCCTTATAAAAATTATATAGGATAATTATAACAAAAATGAAAATTTAAAACAAATAGTTAAAAGAAAAATATATGCTCCTTAGGAAAAGTAAGCTTTATCATATCACCTATATTTAAGGTAAAGTTTTCTTTCTTTAATTTAATATTTATATTACTATTTAATGTCGAGGAATTTAATGAAATAGTAAAATCAAAGGGATTTTCTAATATATCGCATACTTTAAAAGTAAATACATTTTCAGAATAGTTATTATCAGTTATTAATATATTGTGAGAACGGATACCTATATAACTAATATTATTAGGGACTTTATGATTTAATATAACTTCACAGCCCCAGTCAATAGCATAAACTTTAATATCAGAAATTTTCTTTACTTTTGAAATATTATTACAGCCTGTTAATTTTGCTTCTGTAAGTGATTTAGGAAAATTAAATAAATCATTTTTATCTCTTTTATTTAATGCAATGCCCTTATTGAAAACAAGTATATTAGAACAAACACGATAACATTCTTCTATATCATGAGTAACAAATATTATATCACCTTTATAATCCTTTAAAGTGTTTAAAAGTTCTTTTTCCATGCTGTAACGAAGATGATGGTCTAAAGCGGAAAATGGTTCATCTAGTAATAAGATTTCAGGTGAGGTTATCAATGCTCTTGCTAAGGCAACTCTTTGTTGTTGTCCACCAGATAATTGCCATGGATATCTATTATTTAATCCAGTTAAATGAAATTTTTCTATGTATTCATTGCAAAGCTTTTTCTTTTCATGCTTAGATAAATCTTTTAAGGCTATACTTAAATTTTCTTCAATAGTCATATTAGGAAATAAAGCATAGTTTTGAAATAGATAACCTATTTTTCTTTCTTGTGGTGGAAGATTTATTTTTTTTTCAGAATCAAATAAAACTTTATCATTGATTACAATTCTACCTTTATCAGGTGTTTCTAAACCAGCAATACATTTTAAACACATACTTTTTCCAGACCCAGATTCACCTAAGAATCCTATAGAACCAGAACTATTGTTAAAGCTTGTTTTTAACTTAAATGTACCAAGGTCTTTTTCTATATTAATTTCTAAAGACATTTATCTTCCTCTCTTTCCAGTAACTTTTAAGTTATAATCAGACCAATAATTTAAAATTATTATCATAAAAAATGAAATAAAAACAATTATAGCAACCCATTTAAGTGCCATGGACATATCGCCACCTTCTACTGCAAAGAATATAGCAAGTGGCATAGTTTGAGTTTTACCAGGAATATTACCAGCAATCATTAAAGTGGCACCAAATTCCCCCATTGCCCTAGCAAAAGATAATACAAGGCCTGCAATTATACCAGGTGAGGCAAGGGGAATGGCTATTTTATAAAATATTTTAAATTCACTTAAACCTAAAGTTCTAGCTGCAGATAATATATTAGGATCTATTTGCTCAAAGGATGAGCGGGTAGTCCTATACATCATTGGGAAAGCAACTACAGTTGCTGCAATTACAGTAGCAGTCCACGAAAAAATTATAGTAGTATCAAAAAGATTTAATATTTTTCCAACAGGACCATTTTTACCAAAAATTAGAAGTAAGAAAAATCCAAGTACTGTTGGTGGTAAAATAAGAGGAAGTGTTAATATACCATCAATAATTCCTTTAAGCCTTCCTTTGTAATTAACAACTAAGTAGGATATAGTTATACCTAAAACAAATGTAATAAGTGTAGCTAACAATGAGGTTTTAATTGATATCCATAAGGGTGAAAAATTCATAAAATTATACCTCCATATAAAAACTTACTCAATAGATTTATAGCCATATTTTTCAAATATATCTTGAGCTTCTTTAGTAAATAAGAAATCTTCAAATGCTTTGGCTATATCAGTTTTCTTGCTATTTTTAATAACAGCAACAGGATAAGTAATTGGTGAGTGATATTCTTCAGCAATAGTTTCTACAATATTTACTTTATCATTGTTTAAAGCATCACTTAAATACACAAAACCAGCATCAACATTACCAGAGGTAGTCCATGCTAATACTTCTTTAACATCTTTAGCAAAAACAAATTTATTATTTAAGCTATCTTTAATATCAAGGGAAGTTAAAGTTTCATCAGCATATTTGCCAGCAGGAACACTAGAAGGTTCACCAAGTGCAATTTTAGATACTGTATCAGAAGTTAAATTATCAATAGAAGTTATTTGGCTATCTTTACTTGTAATAAGTACCAATGAATTTTTAATAAGGTCCTTATTAGTGCCATCTAAAAGTAATCCTTTATCTTCTAGATTATCCATTTGCTTTTGTCCAGCAGAAATAAATAAGTCACAAGGGGCACCATGTTCTATTTGTTGCTGAAGTGATCCAGAAGAACCATAGTTTATAACAAAATTAACATTATCATTTTTAAAATTATAAGCATTTTCTAAGTCAGTCATAGCTTCTTTTAAACTTGCTGCTGCTGAAATATTAAGTTCAATTGAGTTATCTTTTTCAGAATTAGAAGAAGAGCATCCTGTTAATAATAATGATAAGCAACATAAAGTTGGTATAAATTTAAATCTTTTAATCATAATAAAATCACCCTTTATTAAATAAATTTTATAATATAACTAGCTTTCTTATATTTGAACACGTTTTATAATAAGTGTTAATATAACATGAAAGTAATGAAATTTCAATAAATTGGACAAGATGCGATTTTAGATATTGTTATAAATCTAATTTATGCAAATAGAAATAATATAAGAAATATAATATAATTTATATAACAATACTTACAAAGGAGTTTAAAAAATGGATAATTTAAAAGCACTTAAAAAGCAGCTTAAGGAAGATATAATTACATATGATTGTATTGATTATGTTGATGAAGATGGAAAGCTTGTTGAGTATGTAGAAGTTACAATGGTAGATAAAATCATAGATGTACCAATGAGCTTAAATGAAGTTAATATAGGATTACTAGTA
>JAKSUK010000106.1 GCA_024409095.1 Clostridium sp. | reverse complement strand
ATGTCGGATCTTCCAGATTTTTCAACTATTGAAATCTCATCAATTCTAAATCATTGTGAAGTTGACGCTCTGATTGTAGAAGAAAAACTATACGAAAAAATAAAATCTATTGAAAACGAACTTCCAGCTTTGATCGTAAAAATGGATGATTTTTCAATCATAAAAGGAACACTTACTGAAGAAGAATTTATAGAGAAAGAATTTATTAAGATGTATAAAAAAGGAAAGATACTTATTACTTTAGTGGGTGAAAAGATAGGTTCAGTTAATGGTCTTGCAGTATTAGATACTGGTTACTATTCTTTTGGTAGGCCAATTAGGATAACATGTGTGGCATATAGAGGAACAGGGCGTATTGTAGATATACAAAAGGAAAGTAATTTAAGTGGTAAAATTCATGAAAAATCTATAAGCATACTTCGAGGATTACTAAGTAGTTTGTTAAATCCTTATGAAAGCATTCCAGTTGATTTTCATATAAGTTTTGAGCAAACTTATGGAATAGTAGATGGAGATAGTGCATCAATAGCCGAAATAATTGCTTTATTATCAGCATTATCTAAGTATAAGGTAAAACAAAATATAGCTGTAACAGGATCTGTAAATCAGTTTGGAGAAGTACAGGCTATTGGAGGAGTTAGTGAGAAAATAGAGGGATTTTATAAGGTATGTAAGATAATGGATAATATAGAAAATAAGGGCGTTTTAATTCCAGCTTCTAATAGTGATGAACTTATTATTTTACCAGAAGTTGAGGAAGCTATAATGAATAATAAATTTCATATATATACAATGGAAAATTTAAATGATGCAATAGAAGTTTTAATGCTTGATGAAGGACAAACTCTAGAGATGTTTTATGAAGATATAAAGAAAGAACTTAAAAAGTATAGTGCTAAGTAAAATAATGATAGAACCTATATAGAGACTAGTTATGATAGTTTACTATAAGGTTCTATTTTTATGTTTATTTACATTGACTACAAAATAGAAAATATGTTAAATTTAAATTATGGAAAAAAAAGTAAAATAAAAAGGAGGGTACTCTATTTATTAGAGCATTACGATATGGATATAAAATTTTCAAACTTAGATGGATTTTTAATTGTTGAACTCATTGGAGAACTAGATCATCATAGTGCTGAAGAGGTAAGAGGAAAAATAGATGACCGTATTGATAGAGATAATATTAAGAAAGTTATATTGAATTTTAGAAATGTAACTTTTATGGATAGTTCTGGTATTGGAGTGGTTATTGGAAGATATAGAAAGCTTAAAAATAAGGGTGGACACATATGTGTAGCAGAAATGAATAAGAGAATTGATAAAGTTTTTACTTTATCAGGATTATATAAGATAATAAAGCCATATAAAAATATTGACGAAGCTATGGAAAGTATTTAATGGGGGGAAATATAATGTTAGATAATAATATAAGTATAGAATTTCAAAGTTTATCACAAAATGAAGGTTTTGCTAGAGTTGCTGTATCTGCATTTATTGCACAAATTGATCCAACTATAGATGAAATGGCAGACGTAAAGACAGCAGTTTCAGAAGCTGTTACAAATTCTATAATTCATGGATATGAAAATAAAAAAGATGGAATAATACGAATAGAAGCATGTATTTCTGGAAATAATGTCACTATAAAGATAGTGGATTATGGCAAAGGCATAATTGATGTTAAAAAAGCAATGGAACCATTATACACATCAAGACCAGATTTAGAAAGATCAGGAATGGGATTTTCAGTAATGGAAACATTTATGGATACTTTGAGTGTTACTAGTGAAGAAGGAAAAGGGACAATAGTTATCATGTCAAAGAAATTTAATTAAAATGATTAGGGAAGGTGAATATGAATAATAAAGGTTTAAAAAATGAATATAGTTATTCAAATAATTCACAGCTTTTACCACTTGCGAAAGCAGGTGATATAGAAGCTATGAACAAATTAATAGAAATAAATCTTCCATTAGTATCATCAATAAGCAAGAAGTTTATTAATAGAGGATATGACTATGAAGATATATTTCAAATAGGATCAATTGGATTGGTAAAAGCAATAAAGAATTTTGACGTGAAATTTAATGTTAAGTTTTCAACATATGCTGTTCCCATGATTATGGGAGAAATAAAAAGATTTTTAAGAGATGATGGGATTATTAAAGTTAGTAGAAATGTTAAAAGTCTTGCAAGGAAAATACATTTTGATAGAGAAGCTTTATCTAAAGACTTAAATCGTGAACCTACAATTGAAGAACTATCAAAGTATTCAGGCGTAAATAAAGAAGATATAGTTCTTGCTATGGAGTCATCAGCAAATATGCAGTATTTATATGACACTATTCATCAAGATGATGGAGCACCAGTCTTATTAATAGATAAGATAAGCGAAAGCAGTATTGAAGATAGTAATATGGTAGATAGAATTGCATTAAAAGATGTACTTCAAAACCTAGATAGCAAATCAAGACAAATTATAATGCTTAGGTATTTCAGAGATAAAACACAAGTACAAGTAGCAAAAATGCTTGGAATAAGTCAAGTTCAAGTATCAAGAATAGAAAAGAAAGTTCTCCTAGAAATGAGAAAACAATTAGAAGAATTAGAGTAAACGAAAGAAGGATAAAAATGAATATAATGTATTAATAAGTAGTTATAACAATATTAATGTTATAGCTACTTTTTATATTTAAAATATTAGAGAATATAATAATTAATATGATAAATTGGGAATACTAAATTTAAATTAGTAAGGAGGGGTAGATTTGAGTAAGATTTCTAAAAAAGAGGAAGCAATTAAGGCTAAATATGAAAAGTTAAATCAAGAGGCTAAGCCTAAACCAAAATATATAAAAAATATAATAATGGCATTTCTTGTTGGTGGATTTATATGTACTATTGGGCAAGGTATTTTTGAGTTATTAAAAGCTTTTGGTGTTACTGAATATGATGCAAAGATATGGCTTCCAATAATAATGGTTTTTTTAGGGGCATTATTAACAGGTGTTGGTGTATATGATAAAATTGCTAATTTTGCTGGCGCAGGAACAGTAGTACCTATAACAGGATTTGCAAATGCAGTAGTATCACCAGCTATTGAATTTAAAAAAGAAGGGTTTATTTTTGGTGTAGCAGCAAAGATGTTTACTATAGCAGGTCCAGTGCTTGTATATGGTATTGGATCATCTGTAATTATAGGGGTAGTTTATTATTTATTACTATATTATTCAATAATATAAGAAAAGAGAGGGCCGCAATATGAATTTAAAAAAAGTAGGCAATCAAACTATTAAATTAAGAAGTAAGCCTAAAATTATTGCAACTTATTCGATAGTTGGGCCAAAAGAAGGTAATGGACCATTAGGTCAATATTTTCATGAAGTAATAAGTGATGATACTTTAGGTAAAGATAGCTTTGAAAAAGCAGAGTCAGAAATGATGTATACAGCTATACAAGGAGCGATAAATACTGCAAATTTAAAAGAAGAGGATATTGATTATTTATTTGCAGGAGATTTGTTAAATCAAATAACTTCATCAGGATATGCAGCAAGGGATTTAAATATACCCTTTTTTGGACTATATGGAGCATGTTCAACTATGTCAGAATCATTGAGCATGGCATCATTATTTATAGATGGAGACTTTGCAAAATATGTAGTAGCTAGTACATCATCTCATTTTAGTTCAGCTGAAAGACAATTTAGATTTCCATTAGAATACGGTTCCCAAAGAGTACCAACAGCACAATGGACTGTTACAGGTTCTGGGGCAATGGTACTTTCTAAAGAGGGAAACTTTCCAATGGTTACATATATAACAACAGGTATAGTAAAAGATTACGGTGAAAAAGATCCTAATAATATGGGAGCTGCAATGGCACCAGCAGCTGTGGACACATTATATAATCATTTTAAGGACACAGGTAGAAGTCCAGATTATTATGACATAATAGCTACTGGTGATTTAGGTAAGGTAGGCAAAAAAATGACAGTAGAAATGTTAAAAGAATATGGTTATGATTTATCAAAAAATTACGTTGATTGTGGAGATATAATTTTTGATAGTGAAACTCAAAATACATGTTCAGGTGGAAGTGGCTGTGGATGTTCAGCAGTAGTAATGTGTGGATATTTTTATAAGAGGCTTATGAAAAAAGAAATAAAAAAGATTCTTTTAGTTTCAACTGGAGCACTTATGAGTTCTACTAGTACTTTACAAGGTGAGAGTATTCCAGGGATAGCTCATGCAGTAGCAATTGAGTATGAATAATATTTAGAAAGGAAATGTATAAAAATGGAGTATTTAAGTGCATTTATAGTAGGTGGATTAATTTGTGTTATTGGACAGATATTAATGGATACAACTAAGTTGACTCCAGCTAGAATACTAGTTATATTCGTTACAGTAGGTGCTGTGCTTGGAGCTTTTGGCATATATGATAAATTAGTAGATATAGGAGGGGCAGGAGCTACGATACCTCTTCCGAGTTTTGGCAATAGCTTGGCTAAATCAGCTATTCAAGCTGTGAAAGAAGATGGATTATTAGGTGCTTTTACTGGTGGTATAAAAGGAGCTGCTGGTGGAATAACAGCAGCAATATTTTTTGGTTATATAATGGCATGTTTATTTAATCCTAAGACTAAGGAATAGTTTTTGCAAAAAAATTAATATACTTTAAAAAAATATTAAAACCGTTTATAATTATTTTTATAAATGGTTTTAATATTTTAAAAGGAGTGTAGCATTTGAAAGAATATTATCAGAAAAGCTGGACAAAAGTTGTCGAACTTTTAGGAAGTAATGTATATAAAGGATTAATTGAGTATGAGTGCATTTTACGAAGAGAGCGTTATGGTGATAATAAAGTAACTATTCCTAATAAAAAAAGTGTAAAACGTTCATTGATGGATAAAGCTTTTAGCTGGACTAGCATTATATATATATCTGTAGCTATATTATTCATTATAAAGAAAAAGTATCTATTTTTATCAATAGAATTAGCTGTTTATATATTGGGGTTAGTGCATACGGCTTGGTACAGTTCTAAAAATAAAAAAAATATTGAGCTATTAAGTAATTTAAATACTATTGATGTAACTGTTATTAGAGAAGGTGTTGAAAGAATTGTAAGAGCTGAAGAACTTGTTATAGGAGATATAGTTATATTTAAAGAAAATTCTTTTATTTCAGCAGATTTAAGAATAATATCATCTCAAGACTTGAAAGTAGATGAAAGAAGTATAACAGGTGATAAGATGCTTAAAGATAAATATGAAGCAATGATTGATCATAATGTTGGTTCTTTAAGTGATATAAGCAATATATTGTATAGAGGTAGTATTATAAAAAAAGGTAGCGGAAGTGGTGTAGTTATAGCAACTGGAATGAACACGTATTTAGGAAATCTTTTATCATCTTTAGACAAATATAAGTTAAAGAAAAGCTTAGGTTTTAAAGAGTTAGATGGAATAATTGGAAAGATAAATTTAATATGTATATTAATTACTATTATATTATCAGTTATAATTCCAGGAAAATCAGCTATAAGACAAGACGTATTATTATCTTGTATATTTATATCATCATCATTGATATACCCTATTATTTATTATGTATATGATAAAAATATTATTAAAGAATTACAAAATGAAGAAATATATTTAAATAATATTTTTGCATTAAATGATAGTGAAGAAGTTAAGGTATTATTTATTGAAAAA
>JAKSUK010000105.1 GCA_024409095.1 Clostridium sp. | reverse complement strand
AACCTGCGACCTCATGGTCCCAAACCACGCGCGCTCCCATCTGCGCCACACCCCGAGAATATGGTGCGTGTTAAGAGATTCGAACTCCTGGCCCACGCCTTAGAAGGGCGTTGCTCTATCCAGCTGAGCTAAACACGCTTAATTTCTCATTAGAACGTTTATCATTTTACAACGTTTCTTTTATTATGTCAAGACTTTTTTTAAAGTTTTTAAACTTTATTAAATCTTATTGGAGCGGGTAGTGGGAATCGAACCCACCTTTCCAGCTTGGAAGGCTGGAGTATTAGCCGATATACGATACCCGCATATTATTTTAAATGGTCGGGGTGACAGGGATCGAACCTGCGACCTCATGGTCCCAAACCACGCGCGCTCCCATCTGCGCCACACCCCGAGAATATCTTGTTTCTCTTGACAAGACTTTGTCTCTCAGCGACAAGGATTATTCTACAATATCTTATTTAATACGTCAACACTTTTTTTAAACTTTTTTTATTTTTTTTATTTTAGCTCCTCTATAAAGGATTCTATAGGCTGATTTTCAGCTATTTTAAGGTATCCTATACTTCTTTTAAATTTAACACCTCTTCCACTAGAAATACTTCCGGGGTTCATTAAAACCATATCACCTTCATGTTTTATCATTGGTATATGTGTATGACCATACAATACAATATCAGCATCTACTTCTCTTCCTCTATAGTAAATAGAATTAAAGCCAAAATTAACATTATATTTATTGCCATGTGTCATATATATTCTTTTACCATTTAAAACTACAATTCTTTCTACTGGATTAATCATCTTAAAGTCACAGTTTCCACATACAGCATATACTTCACCATTAAATTCTTTTGTTAACTTTTCTAAATCACTTTCTCCATCTCCTAAAAACAATAAGGCATCACATTTAGATATAGCCTTTTTTGCTAAATCTATAGCTTCACTATTATTATGAGAATCACTTATTACAGCTACTAACATGAAAATTCCCTCTCTTTTTAATTATTATTTGTGAACTAAGGAATAAACAATTGAAGTCTATTCCTTAATTCCTACTTTTTAAATTATAATATATCCTACAGTTGCATTAATACTTTCTTTAATTGTGCTAATGCATTTCCTCTATGAGAAATTGAATTCTTTTCTTCTGCTGATGCTTCTGCAAAAGTCTTATTAAATTCAGGATAGAAGAATAATGGATCATATCCAAAGAAATCTCCTTCTATAAGCTCCTCTTTTATATAACCTTCTACAGTACCTCTAATTACATGCTTTGTATCATTTCCAATTAGAGCTAATGCACACACAAATCTTCCTCTTCTATCTTCACCTTTAGCAAGCTTCATTTTATCTAATAGTTTCATATTATTTGCATAGTCATTACCATGTTCACCACTATATCTTGCTGAATATATACCTGGCTCTCCATTTAAATAATCTACTTCTAATCCTGAATCATCTGCTAAAACTAATACATCACCTTTGTTATTATCTAAAAGATAGCTATATATCTCTGATGCCTTCTTAACAGCATTTTCCTCAAAAGTATTTCCATCTTCTAATACATCAATTTCTATATTTTCATCCTTTAAAGAGCATATTTCAAAATCATACTCTTCAAGCATATTCTTTAACTCTTTTATTTTTTTTGCATTATTACTAGCTAAAATAATCTTTTTCATTACTTAGACTCCCCTGTTCCAATCCATAATGCATCCATCTTTAAGCAGTCTTTTTGCAATTGAATCATTTGCTTAATACCTTTTTCACCTAAATCTAATATTTCATTTAATTCACTTCTTTTAAATGGAGCTTCTTCTCCTGTACCTTGAATTTCTACAAACTCCCCATCATCAGTTCCAATAATATTCATATCTACCTTTGCATTTGAATCTTCTTCATAGCATAAGTCTAGTAACTTTTCTTCTCCAACAATACCAACACTAGTTGCACAAACAAAATTTCTTATTGGATAAACTTTAAAGCTTTTTTGCTTGTGAATTTTATTTATAGCATCTACTAATGCTATGAATGCACCAGTAATACTTGTTGTTCTAGTTCCTCCATCAGCTTGAATAACATCACAATCAATCCAAATTGTCTTTTCACCTAGTGCTTTTAAATCAACAACTGATCTTAATGCTCTTCCAATAAGCCTTTGAATTTCCATAGTTCTACCATCTAACTTTAATCTAGCTATATCTCTTACTTTTCTAGTTGTTGTAGATCTAGGAAGCATATTATATTCTGCTGTTATCCATCCTTCTCCACTTCCCTTTAAAAATGGTGGCACTTTATCTTCAATAGATGCTGTACAAATAACCTTTGTATCTCCTACTTCAATTAATACAGATCCTTCTGCATGCTTTATATAGTTTCTAGTTACTTTTGTATGTCTAACTTGGTCATTTCTTCTACCATCAATACGCATAATTCTCCTCCAAAATCATTATTTTAATATTTACATTTAATATCTATATTTATATTATCATCTTGTTTTATTATCTTATTACTAAAAAAATGCACTTTTTCCTCTTAGCACTCATATTATTAATATAAGAATTACTTTGAGAGGTGAATCAATTGAGATATATGGGTCCATTTTTTAGAATGAATAATCTTTCTCATGATGAAATCAACACACAACTTTTCTTTTTTGCTAAAGAAGCAATTAGAACAATTGTGCTTGAATCTAAATGTGGATTAGTATCTTCTATAAAAAACTATAAAAGACTTTCCTCTAACAATGATATTAGCATAAATAGTAATATTTCTCCACTACTCTGTGTATATAAAAAGGCTTCACCTAACTATATCCATAGTAAAAATTCTAATGGTTTTGATGAAGATACTTTTAGAAAAGAAATTAATCCAACATCCAATGCTTTAATGACTTTATCAATTCTTGAACTTACTGATTATTATGATAAATTTAAAGATAAGGATAAAAATCTATATGCGCTTCATGATATATATAAAAAATTAGCTAAAGAGCAATTAGAATTTTATTCATTAAATTTAAGAAGTGCTGATGGTACATTTACAAGTAAGAAAAATATTGGTGAAAATAATTATAAAAATTTTAACTTATCTGATAAAGATAAAAAATTTAAATTTTCTGACCAAGCCTATATGATGCTTGCTTATTACTTATATTCATTAAAAAATCCTGAAAGTGATGTATGTGATTCATATAAGGCTTTTGCCATGGAAATACTTGAAGTTTTTGTAGAATATAAAGATAAGTTATATGATACTTCTTTAGAAGAGATATGCAAAATATTATTAGCATTTAATGTCCTATATAGCTATGATGATTTAGATGACTTAAAACTATTAATAATAGATTTTGCTGATTATGCTATGAATAAGCTAGATGAAAAAGATTATTATGTTGAAGAATTAGATACTGTGTGCCTTTGCTCAATAGTGTTATCACTATCTTATAAACATACAAATATCCTAGGCTTTTTCGATAAGACTTCAGAAATAATTAACAATCTTTATGATTTATATGATTCTAAAAATGAATCTTTTTATAAGCTTTCTTCAAAAAAAGATATAAAATATTCATGTTTTGATATTAATTTTTATTTTCTTGCCTTTGTTATTTACTCTGATATAGCTGAAAATAAATCTGAATATAAAGAACTTATTTCTTCTGTATATAAAAAGTTCTTTATTTCTTCTGGTATAATAACAAGTTGGCCTGATGCACCTACTCTTGATGATTATGAAAGATATCGTGGATATACTTTAAAATCTTCTGATATGCTTAGTGAAACTTACTTTAAAATGTCTAATCTTCCTACTCCATCAAGTAATGGCACTGCTCCTATATTTATTAAGTCTGTAAATTATAATAAACGTAAAGATGAATTTACAACAAATAGGACATCTTTTGATAGCTATAAAAATTTCTTTTTGTTTTACTTATTTATTTTCTTTTTTAAAGATGAATGTATAAATAATCTATATAACTCTTCATACGGTACAGATCCATTTCCTTTAAAAACAGAAACTACTACAGAAACTACTTTAAATACCGATACCCCAGTTACGGATATTAATAATAATGATACTACAGAAAAGGATGAAACTGAATCTGATGAATAGTGTTATAAAGAAATAAGGTCTCATAAAGAAGAGGCCTTATTTCCTTATAACGCTAAAATTAATATTTCCATTACAATCTAATACTACTCCAGTAATAGCATCATTAACTGCTATGTTTTCATTATAAAACAGTATTGGAAGAATGCTATATGAATTAAACATATCATCTTCTATCTTTAAATAATCTTCTTCCTGCCATGTTTCTATACATAAATCCTCATTATACTCATCAATAACACTGTATACATCATTTTCATTCTTAACTTCGGAATTAAATATTATTAAATCATAATATCCTTCATCTATTATTCCTTCTATATCATCCTTATCTACTAGCTTTACTATTAATGTATATCCTGTATTTTCTTCTATCCAACTTGAAATTATATTTATAAGCTCCTTGTTATCAACATTATTTTCAGCTACTATGCTAATGCTTTCCTCATCATCCCATGAATTATCTGCATTAGTAAGTACTTTTCTTTCCTGTAACTTAGTAGCACTACTATCCTCACTTCTATAGTATTTTCCTTCTGCACAAATCATAGAAGATTCATTATTTTCAATATAATCTCTTATAGCAGAATTTAATAATGAATATATCTTTTTTCTTCCATTTATAGGTATAGATGATTCATCTAAATTAAAACTAGCATAAACTGCTTCATCTGAAGGCATTGTTATAAGCTTTTTTTCATTCTTTAAACGCTGTAATTGGTTTCTTGGTGGATTTACAACAATATCTCTATTTCCTACTTCAAATGCAGCTAATGCTATATCTTCTGATTTATCCTCTACTATGCTAAGAACCTTAGGAATATCCTTATTAGATTTTTCACTTCTATGTAATATCATTTCATTATCATTCATTGAAGCTATATAGTAATCACCGCTATACACTAATGAATCATAATTATTATTAATAAACTCCCAGCTAAGTACATTTTTTCTTAATCTATATTGAGGTTTAGAAAGCTCAACTAAAAAATCATTATCAATAGAATTTAATCGCATTATCAAGTTATTACCTTCAGCCCATATTGCTACTGTTTCTTTAAAATTACCTTCATTGTTTAAATATGCCCTTGCTCCATAAACACTCATTAAAGGCTCTATATTATTTTCATCTTCCTCAGTTAATATTTCTCGAAAGAACTGTACTAAATCATCTGCTGTTATAGTTTTTCCATCACTCCAAAAAACATCTTCTCTAATTGTAAAGTTATATTGTATACCATCATCAGTTGTCTCTACACTTTTAGCTAATGCAGGTATCATATTTCCTTGGCTATCTATTTCAATAAGTCCCTTGCTAACAGCACATATTATATCTTGCTGTCTAGTGCTAAGGCTTGCTATATTTTTCATGTTATCTGGGATATCATTTATAGAATATACTATATCAGCTTTTTTAGTATCCTTACCATCATTCCCCTTATCTACAAATCCTAAAATAAACACTACAGTTGTTATAGTTATTACTATCATTAACAAGAATATTAATATAAATCCAATTAAATGAACTGTATTCTCAATTTGTGCATTCATTGGTTTTCTTCTTATAGCTTCAATTAAAACAAATAATAAATGTCCACCATCAAATGCAGGAAAAGGTATTATATTTATT
>JAKSUK010000104.1 GCA_024409095.1 Clostridium sp. | reverse complement strand
AATTTTATGAATAAATTTAGGAGGTTTTAGTTATGAACAATTATTCTCAAATGGACATTACATCATATTTAGCAAAATATATTGATGAAAATGGATGTAGTTTTGAACAGGCATGTGAAGATTTAGGAATTGATTCAGCACAAATATCAAGTGAAAAAGATGATGATGAAATGTATTAATGCAGTGTGAATTTAAAATGTATTTATAAGAATAAAAAGAAATTGCCTAAAAAGACAATTTCTTTTTTTACGCTTCATTAAATTTAATAGGTAGCAATAATTCAATGAAATTATATTCTTTATTATTATCAAAGGTTTTGAAGTAAATACCATCTCTAAATTCTTCAGCAATTATTTCACGTTTGGTGCTTTTGATTTCTTGACTATTTCTACCAGTTGCAAAAACATAACCTCTGTATTCCACTTTACTAAAAACAATATCAGGATTATCTTGTTTAAGCACATTTATAATAAAATCACTATAGAGTTTGCCATAACATATTTGCTGTTTATATTTTCTAAGGCTCTTAGATTTAAGCTCAATTAATATTACATAAAGCTTTTTATGATTGATATAAAAAATTGTGGCATCATTAATTTTAGTTTCACTTTTAAGAAAGTAAATTTTTCGATTTGATTCATCTAAATGCATAGTAAGTGCATTAAATATATTTTTAATAAATATCCCTTTGCCTGTAGCTTTTTTGTTTCCTTCTTCAATAAAAAGATTATTTTCCTCAATATTACTTATAACATCAGGATTGATTTTTTTATAGAATTCTTCTTTTAACATAAGATAAGTGGAATTACTCATAAATTCATATCCTCCAGATAGCTATAATATATTTCATCTGAGCTTTTATTATAAGAATTTATTACATCATCAAATGTATTTATAATTATTCCCTCAATACTTATTTCAGAGCTTTTAATAGTTTCACCATAAGATACATAAGCAGTTACAGAACTTTCTTTTAATATTTCATCATCAAGATAATTATATTTTTTTCTAAGGAAATTATTTCTCTCAAAAGGTCTACTTAGCATAATCAAATTGTTAAACTCTTTGATAATATAGTCACTATGAGTGGAAATAAGCACTTTTACTCCTCTATTTACTAATCTAGCTATAACTCTAGCAATTTTCCTTTGATTATCAGGATGAAGATTTAGTTCAGGTTCATCAATAACCAGCAAATCTCCATTTCTAATCTTATATTTAATGTATAAATCTAAGCCCAAAAGAGTTCTAGCAGTTGAAGAAGCAAGATGGAAATCTATTAATTTATCCTTATTGTCAGCAGTATTTACTAAAAATTGAATAATATTATCATTATTTATTATATAAGAACCTCCAACAACAGTTTCCTCTAAAGATAAGCTGATATCTTTAAAGCTACTTTCAATAGATTGCCCGAAGGATGTTTTAGGAAGGTCTTCATTTAAAAAGTTTAGATAGTTTTTTATAGGTAATGGGTATTTAGATATTTGTTTTTTTAGTGTATTAATAGAAATATTATTTATATTATAAAAGAGGTCATTTCTATTTTGATTTAATTCTTTAAATAGAAGATTTAATCCATTTCTTTCAGCAGGAATAATAAAAGTGTTGAAATCAATACCAAATAATAAGTGATAAATTGAAGTTATTAAACTCTTTTCTAAAATAGAAGTTTCTAGTTCAAAAGAGCTATTTCTTAAATTATTTAAAATATATATATTACTGCAATCTTCTTTTATAAAAAAAGTAGTTAAAGATTTACTGATATAGTCATTAATAAGATTTTTATAAAACAATTTAAAAGAATCAATATCAAGAGGTGCTAAATTACTTTTATAGTCCATCTTAAAATTAGAAAATGAGTTTTTATTAGAATTAAATACAAGTGTAGATATATCATTAGAATAGCTATTTAATACATCAGTGTTAATTTGTTCAAGATTTTTAAATACATCTGACAGATTAATAGAACATGTATTATTTTTTATAGTAATAAAGTTATATTTAGAAATGGCTTTAGCAAGTAGTTCATATAAGCAATTATAAAATCCGTAAATAGCATAATTTATATAGGTTTTACCAGTATTATTTTTACCACATATTATTGTAAGATTATTTAAAGATATGTCAGCATGAGATAAAGGGCCAAGATTGGTAAAGTTAAAATTCATATGGGCTCCTTATTAGATAAATATTTAATCAGTAAATATATATGAATTATTAATAGTTTTTATTAAAAAATAAGATGGAGAATTGTTAAACCCCACCTTATTTTTGATTATAATAAATCTTCATTATAAGTAGCTCTCACACCACCAATAAATTTTGGTCTTGTTCTAGCAGCAAGTAAAATAGCATTTCCAATATGATCAATGCTCAAACGTAAAGGAACAGCAACTTCTTTTAAGTGCATTCCAATAAGTGTTCCACCAATATCTAAACCTGCATCAGCTTTAATATGCTCAAGTGCTACAGGTTTTTTAAAGGTTTTATAAGCAGTTGTTGCAAAAGAGCCACCAGCCTTAGGTTGAGGTATGACATTGACATCAGCATAAAGTGGAACTGCTGCACGTTCTACAATGATAGCTCTATTTAAGTGTTCACAGCACTGAGCTGCTAAATAAATATTTTTTGAAGAAAGAGTTTCATATATTCCTTTAAATACAGCTTCAGCAGTTTCAAGGCTTGAATGTGTACCAATAAGTTCACCAGTCACCTCGCTAGAAGAGCATCCAATTATAACTATATTTCCTTCTTTAAGCTTAGCTTTTTCACATAATTCTTCAGTAGCCTGTTTAGCTTGTTTATAAATAGAATCTAATAATTCAGACATATATCTTATCTCCTTTAAAAGCATTATTTTTAAGCTAATATTTTTTATTATATTGTTATTATATCTCATAATAATATCGTTATAAATAAAGAATAATATCTATTTTGTAAATTTTACTTTGTATATTTTTTATGATATTATATTTCGGAAAAATAAGAAAATAAATAAAGAATTGCCACTATAAAAAATAAATTACTAAAGAGGAAGTATAAAGGAGAATTAATTAATGGATGATAAGATTAAAAAGAAAATAATAATGTACAATATGGTATCAAGTATAGTTTCATCAATGATATCGGTTATGATTATTACAATTTTACTATTTATATTTAAGGGGAGAATAGTTAATTATTATAATATTATTAAGTTAGGATATATCTTTCTAATTTTATACTATTTATTTGTAAGTTTTGTTGTACCTTTCATAGAAGTTAGGACCTGGAGCTACAATATAAGCGATAAAAGTGTTGAATATACGAAAGGGATGGTATTAATATCAAAAACAGTTATCCCTATGAGTAGAATTCAGCAAGTAACACTTATTAATGGACCAATATTAAATAGCTTTGGTTTAGTGAAAGTTGAAATTTCAACAACAATAAATACTCATGAACTTAAAAATATATCTGTTATTGAGGGTGAAAAAATAGTAAATGAAATCAGTCAGATATTATATGAAAAATCTAAAAGAAATATGTTTCATGATAAAATAGAGGGTAAAGAAGATGAAGAAAAGTAGAAATTCAATATTTACTCTTATACATAATATACTTTCATCAGTTGTAGGGGCGATAACCACTTGTTCATTAATAATCAGCATGACAGAATGGGAAAAAAGTATGATAATATTTGGAAGTGTTTTATTATATATTATATCAGTGCTGTCGAGTACTTTAAATTGGTTTACGAATACATTTTATTTAAATAAAAATATGTTTCATTATAAAACAGGAATATTAAATAAGAAAGAAATAGAAATACCTATAGACAATATATTTGCTGTAAAGTTAGAAAGAAACTTGAAACAAAGAATATTTGGCTTAAATGCATTGAAAATTGATATAGGAGCAAAAGATAATATTGAGGAAATAAGAATTGTCTTAAGAAGTAGAGAAACTATAAAGTTGAGAAAAAAATTACTAAGACAAGAAATGGAAGAAAAAGAAAATACTGTTTACTGTTTAAATTTAAAAAATTTAATTTTATTTTCTTTAACAAGAAATAAATTATTAGATATAATTATTACTTCTGTTGGATTTATAATTTTTATAAGTGAAGTATTGGTTAAGAGAGAAATAAAAGATATTAATAGAGTGATAGAAAATACGAGTAGTGTAATAGAAAAAATAAACTCACCGTTTATTATCTTAATAATAGTTATATGTTTTCTATTAGTAGTAGATATAATAACAATTTTTATATTTATTAACAAGTATTATGGTTTTAAAATTAAGCAAAAAGGTAATTTGCTTGAAATAAGTAGTGGATTTATTGAGAAAAAAGCTTGTAATTTAAATATTAATCAAGTATTTGCCGTGAAGACTAGTCAGAATATAATTCAAAGAATTAATAATAAAGTAACTGTAAGTGTAAGTACTTTTGGTTATAAAGATGATGGTTTAGAAGAGGCTGTAATATTTCCTTATATAGATAAGAATCAAGTAAGTGAAGTAATAAAAAGTTTGTTTCCTAAACTTATCTATAAAAATGAGTTAAATGATATACATAAAAAATATAGATTAAAATATAAAAACTATAAGTTTGGATATAACAAGCAAGTAATATATCTATGTGGAGGAATTTTAAGTAAAAAAACAAATACAATATTAATGGATGCCATAGAGGAAGTTAAATTTAAGCAAGGTTATTTCCAAAGAAAGCACAATATTTATAAGTTGAAGATAGGCTATAAAGGGAGAAAATTTAGAGATTTAAAGAAAATTAAAGGTGTATATAAAAATCATGTTGATAATATAACAGAACTTATTTTGATAAATGAATAAAATAAAAGTACAAATTAAATAGTTACCTATATAATAGAGATAAAGAACTATTATATAGGTATTTTTTTATAAATTATCAATAGCTTTCCCAAATACTTCTCCAATAGAATCATGAATAACTAAATCAGCTTTATTGTCAGCAGAAGTTGTACTTTTGTTTATTAAAATTAAATTTTTACCTCTAAAATAATTAATAAGTCCAGCAGCAGGATAAACAACAAGCGAAGTTCCACCTATAATTAAAGTATCAGCTTTAGATATAGCATCTACAGCACCTCTAATTACATTATCATCTAAACCTTCTTCATAAAGAACCACATCTGGCTTAACATTTCCTCCACATTTATTACAAGTAGGTACTCCTTTGCTTTCTAAAATAAACTTTTCATCATAAAAAGCATGACAGGATACACAGTAATTTCTAAGTACAGAGCCATGAAGTTCGTAAACTATCTTAGAGCCAGCAGCTTGATGTAATCCATCTATATTTTGTGTTATAACAGCTTTAAGTTTTCCCATTTTTTCAAGTTTAGCAAGTGCAATATGAGCTGCATTAGGTTTAGCTTCTGGATAAATAAGTTTTTCTTTATAAAATTTGAAGAATTCTTCTGGATATCTTATATAAAAGCTATGAGAAACAAGTTGCTCAGGAGTAAAATTTGCATGTAGTTTTTCACTATATAATCCATTAGAACTTCTAAAGTCAGGTATACCACTTTCACAGCTACAGCCAGCACCACCAAAAAACACTATGTTATTGCTGTTTTTAAGAATATTAGTTAATTTTTCTATTTTTTCATTCATTAAAACATCTCCAATAATTTTTATACTTATATTATTGCATAAGTGTTGGCAAAGTAAAAATAAATAGTATAAAATAGTATGATATTGTTGGTAAAATTAAGGTGTGTTATAATGCACTTCGGTAGTAAGTAAAAGAAGATTTATTATTA
>JAKSUK010000103.1 GCA_024409095.1 Clostridium sp. | reverse complement strand
TTTCATATACATCGCTATTTACACATGCACTACCTATTAATAATCCTTCTCTATCTAAAAGTCTTACCTTTTTAATTAACATAATTTTATCACCTATTTATTAGTTATTTTCATTCCTATTACATAAACTACAATTGTTGTTATTATTGCATTTAATGCTATTACTCCTACTGATACAACATTTGCTACTGTAAATCCTACTAAGAATGCTAATATTGCAATCCAGTTTACACTTGCAAACTTTGTATTCTCCATAGCATCATACTTTCTCTTCTTAACAAAGAAGTAATCTGCTATTATTATTCCACCAACTGGAGGAAGCATTGAATTTAAGAAAGTTAAGAATGCTGTAAAGTTATTATTTAACCATATTGCACCTACTGTTCCAACTAATCCACTTAATATTACTAATTTATTTTTAGGAAGCTTAGTTATATTTGAAAGTCCTAACGCAGCTGTATATATAGCATTATCATTAGTTGTCCATATATTTAATCCTAAAACAAATATTGCAGGTATTACTAATCCTTGAGAAAACATTACATCTGCTATATCAGAATTCCCTGTAACCATTGCCCCTACAGCTCCAAATAAGAACATTAATGAATTCCCTATAAAGAAAGCTATTACTGTTGTTGCTACTGAAACTTTTTTATTCTTTGAAAATCTAGCAAAGTCAGGTGTTGCTGTACCCCCACTTATAAATGATCCTACACATAAAGTTACTGCTGTTACTAGAGCCATCTTGCTAGTTGGTTCAATATTCATTAAACCTTGTACTCCACCAACTGAATTTGTTGCCATTAAAGCTGATGTACTTCCTAAAATAGCTATTGCTGGTACTGCTATTGCACTTAAAACTGTAAGTGATTTCATTCCAAAATAAGCTGTTGCTGTCATTAAGATACCTGTAATTGCTACTAATAAATATAAATTAATATTAAATCTATTTGCTACTGGCATTGCAAACATTGCTATACCTACTCCAAACCATCCAATTTGTGTAATACTAGTTATAAATGATGCTAAATATGAACCTTTTTGACCAAATGAATATCTAGCAAGTAAATGCATCGAAAGTCCTGTATCAGCTCCTATATATGCAAGTGCACCTGTGTAGCAAGCTAATATTAAATTCCCTATAAATACTGCTATAAAGAAATCTTTTAAAGGTAAGCCTGTACCTAAATTCCCTCCTGTCAGCATACTTGCTGAGAAGAATGTAAAACCAAGCATTACTACAAACATTGAAAAGAATCCCTTTTTATCCTTTTCATTTACATGACTCAATGCATAATCATGGTCATCTATTCTTTCCTTTACTATTATTTTTTCTTCCATTTTTTAATCCTCCTAAATCATCTATTTAGGAAAACCAGTACTTATACCTAAAAAGCGACCTCTCTAAAATATAGAAAGGTCGCTTATACATATAATTAGAGTTCCAAATTAAACACATAATATATTTTAAATATGCTACGTTGTTCTTTAATTTTATCTAATTATTTTATCTGCCGTATTCTTCCGACCTTATTAGCCTCTCTGGACTAAATTTAAAGGACTAGTTTTCTTGAAAACATTATATACTCTTTTATCGAAATAAGTCAATATATTTTTTATTACATATATTTACCAGCATACTTTAAATGTAATAGGACATTCTAAAATATATGTTAATTAATTTTTTAAAATATTTTTATAGGGAGTGATGTTATGAAGCAACTTTCACAAGTTGAAATATTATCTTTAACAGCCATATTAAAAGCTGAAAGTGATGGTCTAAAAATGCAAAGAGCTTTAAACACTATAATTACTGATAATGACCTAAAAAGACAATCAGAAGCAAGTATATTAGCTGCTGAAGGTAGAATAAATGGTCTAGTTAAATTTATCAATGAAAATAATATTTTAACTGATAAGGAGTGATATTAATATGCTAAAAGTTATTGGAGATTTAATAAAAGATAATGTAAATATAGATGACAAAATATTATCAGAAAGCATGATGACAGCTGCAAAAGATGGAGCAATGCTTTACCTTACATCTGCCATAACAAGTACAACTCCAGAACTTAGAGCAATTTATTCTGCTGCTATAGTTCAAATGGTAGAAGGACATACTGCTCTTACAGGATTAGCTATAAAAAAACAATGGCTAAAGCCAGATGAAGCACCAATAAACATGTTATCATGTGCATATAAATGTGCTAATGAAACAGTTAATAGTAAAGATTGATTACTTATTAACTTAATATAAAAAAGAGTTAGAAAAAACTTCTAACTCTCTTGATTATTTGTACCTTCAAATTTTAATTTATTCTCTTATTTTGATTTTCTTGATATTAGGTAATATGGAATTGCAACAAATAATATTCCACCAACCATGTTACCTAATGTTACTATTCCTATATTATAAATATAACCAGATATGCTTACTGCTGCTGTTCCTGGAGCTAAAAGTCCTATTGTAAGTAAAGTCATATTAGCTACACTATGTTCAAAACCACTTGTTATAAAAATAAATAAACACCAAAATATCATTATTAATTTTGACACATCATCTTTACATCTAAAAGTACACCATACTGCTAAACACACTAGTATGTTACAGAATATTCCTCTAAAAAATAATTCAGAAGCTGGCAAACTCATTTTTGTAGCTGCTGTATTTGCAATAAACTCTCCTACTGGTCCTTTTGCAAGTCCAGTAAAAAAGAACATATATCCTGCAAGAATTGAGCCTGTTAAATTCCCAATAAAAGCTGCAATCCATACCTTTACAGTATCTACCCATGATACAGTTTTATTTAATGAACCTACAGTCATTACAAAATTATTACCTGTAAATAATTCCGATCCTGCAAAAACAACTAAACTTAAAGCTCCACCAAAAGCAATACCCATTATAATCCTAGTTGATGCTGCTCCAGAAGCTGTTAATAATCCTCCAATTGTAAATATAAGCATTATAGCCATACCTACATAAACCCCTGCTAACATAGCTGAAATTAAATATCCTACTTTGTTATTTTTCAATAATTGGCTTTTTGCACTAGCTGCACCTGCAACTTTGCTAAATTCTTCATTAAACATGTATTTCCCTCTCCATTATTATTTGTTATTTTTATAACTAACCTTTGTTAAGATTATAACCCTTTATACCAATTAATTCCGTGATTTTTATCACACTTTTCTAGCCTTTTTAGTAATTTTTGTGCTTTTTATAATATTTTATATAATATAGTTGATATTTTTTTATCAATTATTTATCTTTTAATATGCACTAAGATATCTTTTAATTGCATTTTTAGCTGCCTCATCTGCTAAATCATTATATATACTTTCATTACTATGTGCTTTTACTTTTACAAAATAAATATTTAATCTTTTACTATACTCTTCAATAAACCTAACATATTCTTGAGTATATCTATTCTTTGCCTTCCACTCTCCAGTTGCCCATAATGATATATTTTTTAAATCATGGTATATAGCTACATTCTTAACACCTATCTCTTCTGCCTTTTTCAATGCAAGTTTTGTAGCTTCTAATTCACCTACAATATTCCATTGATCCCATTTATCATAACCAGCTTCATAAAAAGCTTCATGCTCTATTAAGTCATGTTTTAATACAATTACACCAGAGCCATATATTTTATTAATTTTATCATAGCTACCATCTATAAATGCAATATATTCAAACTCTTCGCTAATTTCACTAGGATCTATATATTCTTTTGAGCTTCTTACATTTGCTTTACTTTTAATATGTTCTACATCATAACCCTCTTTATCTTTATTAGGTAAATAATTTACACTTTTACTTTTATTATTTATAACTACACTTCCATTCATAAAAGCCTCTGCTTCTTCAAGTGTAGCAAATCCTTTAAACTTTGCACCAGAATATCCTTGAACACAAGCTAAGCATTCAGCCCAACTTTTAAATATTCCAGTTCTAAAACCAACTTTAACTGCATAATAATTTTTCTTTGCCATTTCTCCACCTTATAACTATTTTTTTATTTATTAAAAATATTTAAATCAGTCCAAATCAATTTTTCAGAATTTGATTTTATTCCACCAAAGTCATCAATAAAGCATTTATAAGACTTTGCACCAAGTTTTTCATATAATTCTTTAGCATTATCATTTCCCTTAACAATACATATACTCATACATTTATATTTATTATCAAAAGCATATTTTCCTACAGTATTTATTAACTTTGTTCCAATACCTTTTCCCCTAGAACCTTCTGATACATGTAAAGAATCTAAATACCACCAATCTTTTTCTTCATCATCAACTTTACATGCAGTAAATCCTAAAAATTCATCATTTTCATAAGCAACAAATACTTTTTGTTCCTCTTCATTAATATACTTACCCCACTTCTCAATTCCATAATCTATATTTAAACCATCTAAATATTTTTGTGGAAGAATACCCTTATAAGTTTTCTTCCAATTTGAAACATAAAGTTTACTAATCTCTATTATATCATTTTCATTTGCTTTTCTAATTATCATATATTTTTCTCCTTTAAGTATAACTACCTCTATAATATAACAAAAAGAAACTTCCCTAAAGAAGTTTCCTTATTAATTATTAAAATACTTTGTTCTCTTTTCTTAATTGTTGAATTTTTTCTATACTTAATCCAGTTTTCAAGGAAATAGTTTCATCATCTAACACATCTAAAAGTTTTTTTGCTATTTCTATTTTTTCTTGTTTAATTCCTTTTTCTATTCCTTTCTGTATCCCTTTTTTCAATCCTTTTCTTTCAGCTTCATTTAATGCACTTATTTTATCTTTTAATATCTTAGATCTCATTTCATATAATTCTCGTTGTTTACTATCATTGCTCATACGAATAAGTTCATTCTTAGCTTCTCTTATTTCTTCAATATTCATTTCAAGATTTCTAACTTTTTCACTTTCAGGATCTCTTAAAAATTCTGTCCATGCTGCAAGCATGTCTTTTTCCTCTGATTCCTTTGAAAGCTTTACAATTTCTATAAAATGAATCTCTATTATATCTGTAAGTTCTTCATTGCTTTCAAGTTCCTTTAATCTATAGGCACTATGAAATTTTTCTGTTTTTAAATATTTAAAATTAAGTATATTTATGCATACTGTTCTATTTAATTTTGAATAATCTTCTCCTTCTCCTAGCTGCTCTTCATACATCTTAGATAAATAATATAAACTTCTTTGAACCATATTATATTCATTCTTTAATTGAATCTCTATATTTATTATTTCATTATTATTAGTTACTGCTTTTACATCTAATCTTGAATATTTATCATCTATAAATTGCTTTTCTAAATCTGTTCCTTTAATCTCAACACTTGTTATTTTATTTATTGGTTTTAACGTTGCATTTAAAAACGAAATTAATATTCTAGGATGCTTTGGTGATCCAAATATATTT
This sequence comes from Clostridium sp., assembly GCA_024409095.1. GTDB lineage: Bacteria > Bacillota > Clostridia > Clostridiales > Clostridiaceae > Clostridium. The sequence goes on along the minus strand of JAKSUK010000103.1, from coordinate 418 downwards.
TTAAATACAAAATCTACTTTCGGGTCAAGTAATCCTTTCATTATTCCACCTCATTATTTTTTATTATTTAAATTATATCCTATTATTCTATTTGTATAAACATCTTTATACAAGAAAAAAGTTAGCATATTTCTATACTAACTCTTCACAATTTCTATACAACTTTAGTTGTCCCATATAATTATAAAATAATATATTATTTTTTACCACATACTATCTAACTTGCTACCGCTACATTTGCTACTATTTTAACACTATTCTTTGCAAGTGTTGCAAAAATGATTATTTTATTATAATTTCCATTGATTATTAATCTTACTTTCTAAGAAATATTTTTCATTGTTGTGATAGTGTCCCCTATGAATGGTGTTAGTATAAAGTAGTGGACACATTAAATCGAACTAAGTAAAATAATATT
>JAKSUK010000102.1 GCA_024409095.1 Clostridium sp. | reverse complement strand
ACATTTATTTTTAATTTTAAATATGATACATAATATAGGGGTAATGATTATATATATAATATAGATATAGATATGCTTATCTAATAGGGGGAAGACACTCACTAGTACAAAAAAACCATTAAAAAGTGCATCACTGAGTAACTTATTTTTAATGTAGTTACTCACTTAAAAAATTATATACTTTGTATATAAAAAACACTTGCATTAGTTACTCACTTATAATAAAATATTAATAGGTAGGGAAAACCTACGAAAAAGGAGAACAAAAAATGAAAAAAGAAGAATTCAATTACAACAACTTAATTAAAATGTTAAGCATGTTAAAAAAGGAGTTAAAAAAAGAAAGTGAATGGAGATATAATGAGTATATCAAAATGGGTAAAAAAAACGAACCATACACAAAAGAAGAAACAATAAACTTTTATATGTGGCTTGATTCAGACAATTTAAGGAGAGATATAATTGAAATTACAGAAAAAATCGCAAGACATAGTAAAAAACACACAAAGCAAATTATAAAGTATTTAAGGAGTATAGAAGATGTACGATAGATTACAATTTGATTTTTATAATAAATTAAAAGAAGAAGAAGAAAGAAATGAAATTAAAAGAGTTATATGCTTATTCGAGCAATCAGGAACATTTAAGACAGCTGCAAAACAATTAGGATATGAATCATTTGATTATGACATAGAAAACCAATTCAATGAAACGGATTATGTAATAGATTTATTTAACGAAATTGACAAAGCATATAATAATAAAAAAAGTATATTTGATGAATTCAATGAAAACGATATAATTTTATGCTTTTTCCCTTGTACTAGATTTAGTAAACAAGCATTATTATCTATATGCTGCAATCAATCCCAGCTCATAAATAAAAGCATAACGGAAAAATTAGACCACAATATAATGGAACTATTCAAATTATTAAACGTATTCTATTATAGGTTTGTAGAATTCTATCAGATATGCATAGATAAGGGATTAAAAGCAATTATAGAAAACCCATTTGACACACAAAGTTTTTTATATAGGTATTTCCCTATTAAACCTACAATTATAGATTATAATAGAATGGAATGGGGGGACTATTTCAAGAAACCTACAATGTATTATTTCATTAACTGGAAAGTAAAAAACACTTTAATCATGGAACAAGTGGACTACAAGCAACAGTTAAAAGTAAATGAAATGCCAAAAGGAATAAAACGCAGTCTAATATCTAAAGACTATGCATTAAGATTCATAAAGGAGTTTATTAAATAAATGCAACTAGATTTAACAATGAGTAACTTAATTATTATATATGGCTTTATATGCGTGGTATTAGGTTTAATATTAGCCGTTACAGTAAGTTTATTAGATAAGTTAGATAAATACATAGTAAAGAAAGAAAGAGAACGAAAGGAAAATAAAGACAATGATAAAAGATAGTAAAATGCGTATACAATGGACTATATCAAGGCACTTGAACAGATTTATTGAAGATACTTACAGAGGGTACAAGGATAAAATGAACCAAACGCAGTTTAGGGAGTATTTAATAAGATGCGGTTTAGAATACATATGGAATAAGGAGGAAGAAAAGAACAATGGAAAAGCCGAAAATTAGCCGATATAACGCACAAATGATGTTAAAGTTAACAAATAGTGTATTAAAGAAAAAAAACCTATCTAAAGAGAAAATAAATAGGCTTAATGAAATCAAAAGGCAACTAGAAGAAATAATTAAATACTATGACTCTATCTAGAGTATATAAGACGGGTTTTAGACCCGTTTTTTAATGCATGTAAAGTAAGTTTAGTAATGTAATTAGCAATTTTAAGATAATCATTAGACTTATAAACTCTCTTAAAATTGTAATATCCGTATTTCCATATGGTATTATTAAAATTTAATTCTTCATTTCTTCCTATTATAAAATGAAAATGCAATCTATTGTTTACTTTTCCATAATCGGTATTACCTAGAAAATTAAGGGAAATTCCTTTAATATATCTTCTAGCATAAGTTATTAACGTTTTTATATCATAATTTAAGAATTCATCTTTAAGCGTTAAAGTTACAAAATAATTAAACTCGTATTTTTCTAAAATTTTTTTTACTCGTTTATTTGCATTGTATTTCCTTTTAAAGCATGATCTCAAAAATCTATATTCCGTACTCTTATCATCATATTCATCAAATTTCCATATTGGATAACTCTCGTATTTCTCGTTAGTGGTTGTATCTACGTTTTGTAGAGGGGGGGCAGCACCCAGGGGTGCAAGGGTCACAACATCAGGACAAGACCCAACACAAGACCCAACACCACGAAAAACAAGAAGACTATTCTTTATTTCATGATACCTATTATATAAATCTAATAATTCATCATTCGTTAATTCTTTCAAATAAGCCATAAAAACACCTTAAATTCTTTTTTTATGCGTTATTTGGGGGGCTATATCAAGTATAATAGCCCCCCAATATAAAAGGCTTTAAAAACCCCTTAAAATTAAGTCAACCCAAACAATAAAATTACCATAAAGTTAAACGTATAAGATAAAATACAAATGTTAAAAGATAATAAACACCAGAAATAATAACACCTAAAACACGAATAATATTAATAATAGTTAAAGGTAAAGCAACAATAAATTTAAAACTACCTAAAGAAGATGAACCCCAGCTATTAATAGCATCATTAATACCATTAAACCATTCATTCATATCATCAAAAGGTATAATATCAATAGTTTCAGCATAGTTTAAAAAATCCATAATTGATAAAGGCTCACTATCAAGAACAACAACCCTATAAACACATATAGCCATCAATAAAGCAAATATAAAACCACATACACCAGCTATAGAATAAGCACCTATAGAATGTATACGAGAACCAGCGGAACGCTCTATATTAACATCACTTTCAGAATCATATCTAGTTATTTCTTTAGCAAAATAATCTTTATCAGTGAAATTTTTTGGGTCTAATGGTCTATCTTTATATAATTCACGATTCCAAGCATCATTAGTTAATTCTTTTTTTACAGTGTAAGTAGTTTTACGTTGTTTCATGATCAAGAACTCCTAAAGGCACTAGCAATAAAACGGATTACACCAAGAATAATAGAAAGCGTTAATAATGTAGCAACTAAAGGCTTCATATTAAAACCCAATAAATTGAAATCAAACAAGTTATTAAACGTTTGAATAGGAACATCAAAAACTGCAGTAATTAAACTTTTAAAATCCCCACTTTCAGCAATACTCTGACCGGCTCTTTTTCCTGATTGATATTGTAAAGAACCATAATTAAAATACTGGGTAGAATCGTAAAAACCATAGTTTGAATAATTATTCAATATTTCATTTTTACCATCTTTAAAACCTATATCATACAATTGACTTATTTTTAAATCTACTGTAATAGGTGGCACATCATAACCCAAACCCAATGGTTTTGGAACAATCCACATAAAATAAAAGTCATTAGTATCATTTTCACCCATATCAATCATAAATCTATTATTACTGCGATACTGATCACTAAATGCATATTGTTTATAAAATAAAGGGGTCATATACTCAAGATTAGCAAAAAGGGAAAAACCGAAATAATAACGATATGGGGAACTATCGATATAATACAAATAATGCATATCCCTATTAAATCTATCAGAACTATTAACCCTAGTTAATGAAACTGGTGGCTGTCCGTTAATATTCAATTGATAATTAGTAAAAATCTTGGTATTGTTATCCCACACATTATAATATCTTGTATAAGATGAGAAATTAACATTATTAATATAAATTGAATCAATCTTGAAAGTTATTTCAGATGGTGCAAAGTTAAGAGTATAACCAACCATAATATCACATGTAGAACTATAACCGACATGATCAATATAATCACTCCAAGCAGTAATTAATTTTGTATTTGGATAACTATATCCTTTAGTAGTAATAAAATTAGTATAAGTGTAAGTATCAACCAATTCAGCTTTAGTAACTTTAGGTTTAACAAAGAATACAGTTAAAATAGATAATAAACTAAAACAAATCAAAATTTTCTTTTTCATAAATTACTCCTTATCTTGATAAAAATATGACATATACTTATGGCACAATCTAGGCAAGAACACAACAACATCTACTATAACATGTGCAATATTAACCATTATGAAATATGAAAAGTATAAAATCATTGAACTATCGATAAAACTTTCTAATATACCACCATAGCCAATTAATTCACTTAAAGATATATAAATTATGCTTGTTTCAGATACGCCGAAAATATCCATAACATTTTTAAAACTAGTAATAGAACCACTATCATTTATAGAACTAACAATAAAAATTATTACTGGTAATAAATAAAGCAAATACCACATAAAAGAATCACATATTTTATTTATCGTTTTTTTTCGCATTTTCTAAAATCCCCCTAAAAGATAATATTTTTTCAGCTTTTAATGTTGTAGGTTCAATGACATCATTATCAATAGGTAAATTATCGGTCATAGAACTAAAGCATCTATAATCAAATTTTTTCCAAACCGATTTAGGAACAATAACACGCTTGAAACCATCAGGAGCATCAGAATTTATAACATTTGTAATATTATCTTCACTATAGATAAACTCTCTTACGTAAGCAACCAAGAAGAACGGAATCCATTTGACAACATGATCAATGTAAAAGTAATTTGATAAACTACGTTTAATACTATAATGCAAATCTTGTATATTTTGAGTATCATAAATCAAAACACCATTAGTTTCATGAGCAAACAATTTATTAAATAATAATAATTTCGTATTTAATGCCTGGTCTTTAATCAATTGAGAATCAGCTACTAAAGATGCTTCACATATATAAACAACACTATTGTAATTAAATCTATGCTGCCTTAAAAGTAAATCATCAGTTAATTCTACATAAGGCATACTTAAAGGCACATTTGAATAAATCAAGGGTTTTTCTTCATTATTTACCCTATGGAACAACTTACATAAAAAATTATGCTTTTTCCAAGCCTTTAAACGAGCCTTATACTCTCTCATAACCAGATATACACTTAATGTAGTTTTACCAGTCTTAACACCACCAGTAACAAGAGTTAAAGCACCTATATTTAAATACTTGAAATGTCGTTTAATGTAAATTCTTACAGCTATAAAGCAAATCAAAACCAAAATTAAAAATAATTTCATAAATATCTCCTATAAAAATAAAAAAGGGTAACCGATTGGAGAAGATTACCCTAAACAGATATTATCTGTTTCTACGTGCAAAACTCGTGAAGAAATTAAGCACCCATCTAAATAATGCAAGAGAGAGAGAAACACCAGCAAAAACAACAATAAAGATTCCTAAAACTGATAAGGCTGAACTATCAGAGTTTAAGAAGATATTACTTGCAATTGTTGAAATGCCTTGTCCCATATTAGTTGCAACAGTTGTTAAACCACCTGTTAAGATACTAATAATTTCGGCTAGTATTTCTTCAGCAGTCATAGCGGCTAAAATCATTTCTTTTTCCTCCTTAATCTAATATTTTTAACTATCTTAATTAGATTGTAAACAATAAAGAAGATTAAGCCACCGATTAAGAGAACATCAATTAAAACTTTCATGTGTAATCAATCCTTTACTATTCTTTATCTAAATTAATAATAGCCTTATACTCTAAATAGGAAAGTAATAAATCTTTTATCTTATTGCCATCTTTATCATCAATTTCAAGAACATAATAGGATTTGCCAGATTTATCACTTGTTTTTTCTAAAGCATAGACTTTCACAGTTTCTAATAACATGATCTTACCTCCTTAATTCAATTATACACCATTTTTTAAAATTTCAACATTTATTTTTAATTTTAAATATGATACATAATATAGGGGTAATGATTATATAT
>JAKSUK010000101.1 GCA_024409095.1 Clostridium sp. | reverse complement strand
GAAAATAATAAGGAGTGGCAATATTTAGAAAGTATTTATCTAAATAATATAGAAAATGAAATTAAAAAAATAATTATATCTTATAATTTTATTAATGAACCAAGGCCTTTAATTAATATTATTGATGATACAAGATATAAAGTTGAAAATCTATCTAAATTTCTAGAAGTATATTGTAAGCTTAACTTTTCACAAAAAAACTATTGGGCAAATATTGTGGCAAGAAAGTCAGTTAATGATGATTTGAATAATATAACGCCAAAGCCAAGACAAGAAATCTTAACTAAAGATAATGTAAATTCCATAGTAAGATTATTTAAATAAAAATGGACAAGGAACTGAAAGGGATGTAGCAAGAGCTATTGATTATGCAGTAAGAAAAAGAGTTGATATAATATCAATGTCTCTTGGAAGTAAAGAAGAAGCACCTTTGATTTATGCAGCTATTAAGAAAGCAATAGCTAGTAATATATTAGTTGTATGTGCAGCTGGCAATGAAGGGGATAGTAATGGTGATACAGAGGAATTAAGTTATCCAGCAGCATATAATGAATGTATATCTGTAGGAGCAGTGGATTACTCAAAAAATATTGCTAGGTTTACAAATTCTAATAAATCAGTAGATTTAGTTGCCCCAGGAGTTGGGATAATGTCAACTTACCCTAATAATAAATATGCTAATTTGCAAGGAACTTCAATGGCAACTCCTCATGTAAGTGGAGCATTAGCTTTAATAATAAATTGGTCAAAAAAAGATTTTGGAAGGAAAATGAGTGAAACAGAGATTTATACTCAATTAATAAGACATACTGCATCTTTAGGCTTTAAAAAAACTTTAGTAGGTAATGGACTTCTTTATTTATTAGCTCCTCAAATATTAGAAGAGCATATATCTAAGGAATCAGTATTACAAGTATAATAATTATAAAATAAAAACTTCATTAAGAGTTAATATTAGTAACACTTAATGAAGATTAATTATTAATTTCCATTAGATCATCTCTATATTCAACAATGGCTTTGCATAGTGCTTCAGCACAATTTTGCTGTCCAACTTTTGAAATAAGATATTTTTCATCTTGTAAATTACTTAAAAATCCAAGCTCTACTAAAGCAGCTGTATTTTCATTAAGTTCTAATAAAGCTAAAGCATCATCTTTGCTCTCATAAGTTTTTAGCCCTCTATTATAAGTGTAATTTAATTCCCCTAGTTCATATTGTAGATATGAAGCAAGAGTATAGCTTGCATCATTACCATTTTTATACCAAGTTTCTACACCTTTAGCATCAATAGCAGTATAATCACTATTACAATGAATAGAGATAAATATGTCCACATTAGAAATTTTTGAAACCTTTAATCGTTCTTTTAAACTATCATTAGCAGATTCAGACCAAGGAAGGTTGTCATCAATTCTAGTATAAACTACATCAATACCATTTTTTTTAAGAAGATTTCCAAGCTCTAGTCCTATATTTAATACTATATCTTTTTCATATGAACCAGTTGCTCCTTGTGCACCTATATCTTCATCACCATGTCCTGAATCTATGCAGACTTTAAATTTTTCTTTTTGTACCTGATGTGATGAAATTTTATTTTTTAGCGTATTTTTATTGATAGTAGTTAGATTATTATGTTTTTTTATATAAGAGGAAGTAATACATAGTATTATTACTATAGAAAAAAATGATATTAGAGAGAGTTTAAGTAACTTCCTTATTTTCTTTCTTTTGTAAAGCATCTTTCGTTTCATTTTTAAATCAAAATGACTATTATCCATATATACCTCTATGCTTTACATAAAAAATTTATTATATAAAAAAGTATAAATTAAAAGCTAAATTATGTAAATGAAGATAAGAAGGTTTTCGTAGTGATTTTTACGATTACTTTCGAGTACTTATTTAAATATTCTAGGGTAAAATAAAAATATAAATTTAATGGAACATTTTATTATAGTTAAAAGACTAATTATAGGGAAAATAAAATTACATATAAGGTGGGAGTTTTTAATGAAAAAGGTATTAATAAGCGGACTTATGCTTGCTATGGTGAGCAGTGCTTTAATTGGATGTGGAAAGACTACTGAAGTAAACAGTAATATTACTGCAAAAGAAATAGCATCACAAATGATAGAAGAGAATTACTTAAGAGCACCAATGGAAGCAAGTGATTCTATGGCGAGCGAATTATATCATTTAAACCTTGATGATGTTGAAAATTATGCAATATATGAAACACAAATATCACCAGGTCCAGGATTTATAATGATTGTAAAAGCTAAAGAAGGAAAATTAGAATCAGTTAAAAATTCAATGGAAAAAGTTTTAGAAGATAAGATTGGTAATGCATTCTATCCAGATGAAAGAGAAATAGCAGAAAAAGCAACTATTGAAGTTGATGGGAATTTTGTATCATTATTCTTATTAAACAGTGAAGTAGAAGCTGATGCTGAAAAGCTGTATAACAAATTAATTAAAAAATAATACTTGTATTTTGAGAAATATTAGTGTATATTTGATGAGGACAATTATAAGTCTAAATAAATTAATAGAAATCTAAGAGAAATCTTAGGAGAGGTTCGTCAATACCATCCCTCTATAAAAAACTAGGATTATAATTAGTATTAAGCTAATTTATTAATTTGCATTTATACATGTTTGTTTTTTATGAACCTCTAAGGCATATGTCTTAGAGGTTTTATTTTTAGGGAATTAATATAAAAGAGAACCACCTAAGGGATGGTTCTCTTTTATTAGCTGGTGGATATTTATTATAGAAAGGAGTTTGAAATGAAAAGAAAAGTAATAATTGATTGTGATCCAGGTATAGATGATTCACTTGCGTTATTGTTAGCTTTAAAGTCACCGGAATTACAGATAGAAGGGATAACTATTGTAAGTGGTAATGTTGATGCAAGACAAGGAGCAAAAAATGCTTTGAAGGTATTAAAGCTTGTAGATAGATTAGATATTCCAGTTTACATAGGAGAAGAAGTTCCTTTAGTAAGGGAGCTTGTGACAGCACAGGATACGCATGGAGAAGATGGACTTGGAGAAACAAATTATGAAGAAGGTAATGGAATAGTTAAGTATGGGGCTGTAGATTTTATTTTAGAAAAAGTCAGAGAGGGAGATGTAAGCATTATAGCTCTAGGTCCTTTAACTAATTTAGCAAAAGCATTAGAAAAAGATTTGTATACATTCAATAAGATAGTGGAAGTTGTATCTATGGGAGGAGCCTATAAATCTCATGGAAATTGTTCGCCAGTGGCTGAATTTAATTATTGGGTAGATCCTCATGGAGCTAAGAAAGTATTTGATAGTATAAAGACTCCATTTACTATGGTAGGTCTTGATGTTACCAGAGAAATAGTGCTTACACCAAACTATATTGAACTTATTAAGCAGATAGGTGGAGATATAGCGAATTTCATTGTAGATATTACAAGATTTTATGTTGATTTTCATTGGAAACAGGAGAGGACTTTAGGTTGTGTAATTAATGATCCATTGGCTGTTGCTTACTTTATTGATAAATCTCTTTGCTGTGGATTTAATTCTCATATAGATATGGTGGAAGATGGACCAGCTATGGGACAAACGTTAGTGGATATGGCAAGATTTTATGGTAAGGATGACAATGGTCACATTCTAACAGAAGTAAATGCAAAAGGTTTCATGAAGTTTTTCTTGGAAAGATTATTTCCAGAAAATAAGCAAGATATTGGAATAGTTTTGGAAAATTGTAAGTATGGACTTTAGAAGGAGAATTTTATGAGAAACAATAATACATTAAAAATTACTATTATGGCATTAGCTATAGCATTAAACTTTGTTGGAGGACTTATAGCAATTTCTTTAAAATTACCTATATATTTTGATTCTATTGGTACAGTTCTTGTAGGTTTCTTATTTGGTCCTGCAGCAGCATTATTGACAGGAGTATCATCATATATAGTAAATTATATAACTTTTGATCCATGTGCCTTATACTTTATTCCTGCTCAGATAACAGTTGCTTTATGTTCAGGAATATTTTATAAAAAAGGATTATTTAATGGGAAAAAAAGCATTTTAGGTATAATTTTAATGACCATACCAGTATCTTTAATTTCAGCATGTATAGCAGCTTATGTTTTTGGTGGAGTTACTACAGCAGGAAGTGCAATTATTGTTGGAATTTTAGGTAGCAATGGTGTTAGTATGGTTCTTGGAGTATTTGTAACACAAATAGTAACAGATCTTTTAGATAAGATAATCATTGTTTATTTTGTATTAGCATTAATAAAGTCACTACCAAGAGATATTAAAAATAGAGTTATAGTAAGTTAGGTGATGAAAATGGATAGATATAGTAAAGTAACTAACAAGAATATAAGAGAAATAGTACTTCTTAAGGCATTACCTTGTATTTGGGGGAAATGTGCTTTTTGCGATTATATTGATGATAATGGTAATGATATATCAGAAATAAATAATCTTAATAAGAAAGTATTAGATAATATAACAGGAGAGTTTGGAGTTTTAGAAGTAATTAATTCAGGAAGTTGCTTTGAAATACCAAGAGAAAGTTTAGAGTATATTAAGAAGATAATACATGAAAAGAATATTAAGAAGTTGTTTTTAGAAAGCCATTGGTGTTATTAATATAGGCTTCAAGAGAGGCGTGATTTTTTTGGTATTGAAATGTTATTTGATATTGGAGTAGCAGCGTTTGATAGTGACTTTAGAAATTTAGTATTAAATAAAAATGCTAATTTTAAAACTGTGGATGATGTTAAGGAAAATTTCCAATCTGTGTGTCTTCTTGTAGGAATTGAAGGGCAGACAAAAGAAATGATACAAAGAGATATAGATATTGTTTTAGAAAACTTTAAGTATGCTACAATAAATGTATTTATTAATAATACTACTGATATAAAAAGAGATGAAGAACTTGTACAGTGGTTTGTGGACAACTTTAAGTATTTAGAGGATTATGAGTATATAGAAGTGTTATATAATAATACTGATTTTGGTGTAGGCGATTAAAAATCAGCTATCAATTTTGATAGCTGATTTTTATTTATCTATTGAAAATAATCTAATGTTTAATTATTTACTTTAACTATAGATAGATTAGCATTACTATAATTTAATGTTCCTGTATTTGCACCAGTTGCAATAATTCCTACAGTTGTTCCAGGTGTAGTTGTTGTATATACTTCTTGACCTATTATTGGTGTATTAGGACTTGTATCTGCATTTATTGTAGAAGTTGATGCAGGAGAAGGTGTAGTTGAACTATTATAGCTTAATCCAACAGTAGATGCAGGAACTGTAGTAGAAGGAATTATAACATAAGTTATATTGTAAGTTCCAGGTTGTTCTAGTGTAACTGTACCTGTTGTTGGATTTAATGACATATTTGAAGAAGTATTAGTAGTAGTAAGAATTATAGGAGCTGCAGTTGTACTTAAAGGAGTGCTTCCATTTGTACTAGTAAATGTTCCATATGCAGTTGAAATAGTACCAGTAGCACCAGTAGGACCAGTAGGACCAGTAGGACCAGTAGGACCTTGTGGACCAGCTTCTCCTGTAGGACCAATTTCACCGGTAGCTCCAGTTGGACCGGTAGCGCCAGTAGCACCAGTAGGGCCAATTTCACCAGTAGCTCCTGTAGGACCAATTTCACCGGTAGCACCGGTAGGACCAGTAGCGCCAGTAGCTCCAGTGGCACCAGTAGGGCCTGTGGCAGCACTTGAACTTAATAATGAGAAATCAGCAGAGGTTTCAGGTGTTCCTTGAGGGTTGTTAGTATTTACTAGATATAGTTGATTGTTATATCTAACGACTTGTCCTGCAGTATAGAAAGCTGATAAAGCAGGATCAAATTCTGAAGGTGTACATGCACCACTTGGGGTTGTTGTTCCTGTTGGACAAGGACAACATGGTGGGAATGGGCAAGGGAAAGAATCATATCGATTACAACACAGCTCAGGTTTACAAGGGTGTGCAGGTACTAATGCTAAAACTAGTGGAGTACAGGA
>JAKSUK010000100.1 GCA_024409095.1 Clostridium sp. | reverse complement strand
CGTCGATGGTACTGCATGGGGGACCGTGTGGGAGAGTAGAACGTTGCCAGGTAATGTGGCTCGATAGCTCAGTCGGTAGAGCAGAGGACTGAAAATCCTCGTGTCCCTGGTTCGATTCCTGGTCGAGCCACCAGGTATGGCGCTATAGCCAAGTGGTAAGGCAGAGGTCTGCAAAACCTTTATTCCCCGGTTCAAATCCGGGTGGCGCCTCCATAAAACCTACAAGATTACTTGTAGGTTTTTTATTTTCTCCCAAATAATTAAATGTTTATAACTTTTAAAGTAGATTATAAAAATTATACACATAAAAATAAAACATATCCACAGGCTTATTATAGTTTTGTGTGGATATGTTTTTTATTTTTGGAAAGGTATATATTTTGATTAATAATAGTATATGTATAAGAAAAATATATATTTATAAATTAATGAAAAATTATTAGTTAAACATATCTTTCTTATATAATATGATAGCAGCTCCGACAGTTAAAAGAAGAGTAAAAATGATAATAGCACTAAATGCCCTAGGATTACTTTCTATGTTGCCTGGAAATGGAACATTCATACCAAAGATTCCACCTATTATAGTTGGAATTGCCATTAATATAGTAACAGAAGCAAGAATTTTCATTACTATATTAAGATTATTAGAAATTACAGAAGCAAAAAAATCCATTGTACTAGCTAGTATATTACTATATATATCAGTCATTTCAATAGCTTGTTTATTTTCAATTATTACATCTTCTAAAACATCTTGATCTTCTTCATATTTTTGCATTATTTCTAACTTAAGCATTTTTTCTAAAGTTATTTCATTTGCCTTAAGAGATGTGGAAAAATAAACTAATGATTTCTCTAATGAGTGAAGCTGTATAAGTTCACGGTTTTTCATAGATTTATGTAACCTTTTTTCAATCATAAGGCTCTTTTTATCAATTTGTCTAAGATAAATTAAATAATAAGTTGAAATTCTATTTAATATTTGCAGTATAAATCTAGATTTTTTATAGGAAAAGAATGATTTAACACGTCCATTAATAAAATCTGTAAGTACTCGGCTGTTTTTTAGGCAAACAGTAATTATCTGTTTGTCAGTATGAATTATTGCTAGTGGATATGTATCATAAGTTAGTGAGTTATCCTCCATTTCTGTAAATGGAATATCGACTACTACTAATGTACAATTATCTTCAAAATCTATACGAGAAGTTTCTTCATCATCTAGAGGTGCCCTTAGAAAGTTAAGAGGTACTCCAGTTTTTTTAGATACTAGTATAAGCTCTTCTTCAGAAGGGGCAACTATATTAATCCAGCATCCTGGTTCAATAGAATCTAAAGCTTTTAATGTTGAATCAGATTCATTTAAGCTTTTATATATTTGAATCATAATAACCTCCAGAAACATGTTAATTTTATTTATAGTATATCATAATAAAATTTTATGGTACATAAAAAGAGGCTTAAGGAAACAATTCTTAAACCTCTTTGATATTTATTTAAAAAAATTATAAAATTCATTTTTAACTTCAGATAAAAGATAACTTTTTTCAATCAAATCAAAAGCAGTAGATGCTAGTGCAGCAGAAGCTTTAATACATTGATCCATAGCAAATTTACTTATGCTAGAATCTCCAAAATCCTTAGAACCATATTTTATAGATGAATCTTCAGTAATTCTATAATAAGGATGTATACAAGGAACTTTTCTGCTTACGGCTCCAATACTTAATCCAGAACGAACATTTTTTGGCGCTCCTATAGTTATTTCTCCATTTTCTTTTAGATTGTGGCTAAAAAGCCTATTTAAAGTACGATTAGTAATTAACTCTTCATTTGGAGGCTCGTATAAAGATATGCTATGTTTAACATGAATAAGATTTGAAACATCTTTAACGATTTCTCTTAACTTATTTTCTGCTAATATAGCCATTTCAGTATCGCTAGCCCTTATATAAAATTTAGCTTCACTTTCTAATGGTAGCATTAAAGGTGAATATCCACCTTGTGAAAGAATTGAATTTACTTCTACACCTTTAGGAAAGCCTTTTAAGAGAGAATTTAAAATATTAAATGTTAAAAGTATTGCATCAAGAGAAGTATAAACATCATTATTTAAAAAACTTAATCCACTATTGCCTATAAAGTTAATTTTTAAAGGAATAATTGCTGAAGATGTTCCACTTTCACATGTAGTTAAATCAGGATGAGCCATCATAACTACATCTATATCATCAAAAACACCTTGTTTAACCATTATAGATTTTGTTCCTCCAAGATATTCACCAGGACATCCAATTAGTATTGATGTTCCACCTATTTTATCAATAACACTGCTTAAAGCCATTGAAGCTGCAATAGATGTAGTTGCTACAAGATTATGTCCTGTAATATGACCTTCTTTAGGGACTGCATCATATTCGCATAAAAAGCATATCTTAGGATAGCCATTTCCTTTGCTTGCATAAAAAGAAGTTTCTAAATCTAAAAAATTTTTTTCTATATTAAAATCATGATTATTCAAAAAATTAATTATATAATCATAACATTTAAACTCTTTATAACTAGGTTCAGGATTAGTATATAAATATTTATTTAATTCAAAAAGTTCATCATAATGACTATGTAAATAACTTAGTATTTCCTGTTTCATAAGACTCCTCCATTAAATTTATTAATAATATTATTTTTCCTTAAACACTATAAAATATTTATAAAAAAGCAGTATTGATTGAATAAATTCACTTAATATGGAAAGAAATATAATATAAACAATACAAACACAATGGAGGGATATATATGAAAATTTTAAACAAAGATATTATTAAAAATAACAAATGTATCGTATGTGGTCATGAATGTAATGAAGGAAAAATAACTATTTTGGGAAATTGCATTTGTAAAGAATGTATAGATAAGATTACATTTATGAATATGGATAACCCACAATATTATAAAATTAAAGATAAAATAAAAAATAAACTTATAAAGAATTTATAATTAAAAGCACTATACATTAATAGTGCTTTATAGTAAGATAAAAATGGCTCATTTTTATACAGTTGACTAAGAACTGTATAAATAGATGAGTTATTTTACTTTTTAATACAAATGTAGTGTATTTTCTGGAGGAATTATGGGTAAGATATTTTGTTTAATGGGAAAAAGTAGTTCAGGAAAAGATACAATTTTTAAAGAAATACGCAATATAAAAGAACTAAATTTAAATCCTATAGTATTATATACAACTAGACCTAAAAGGATTAATGAAACGAATGGTGTAGAATATTTCTTCATTAATAAAGATAAATTAAAGCAGTATGAAAATGAAGGAAAAATCATTGAGTGCAGAAAGTATGATACTGTAGATGGTCCATGGTATTATTCAACAATAGATGATGGACAAATTGATTTAAAACAGCATAATTACATAGTTATTGTTACTTTAGAAGCATATAACAGTTTTAAAAATTATTTTGGCATTGAAAAAGTTTATCCTATATATATAAATATAGAAGATAGAGTAAGGCTTGAAAGAGCATTAACAAGAGAAATAGAAGAAAAAAATCCAAATTATAATGAGTTATGTAGAAGATTTCTAGCAGATTCTAGTGATTTTAGTAGCGAAAAGCTTAAAGAATCAAATGTTAATAAGGAATATATAAATATAGACTTACAAAAATGTATAGAAAATATAGTAAGTGATATAAAGAGAGAAATGCAAAGCTAAAAAATAAAGCTTTGCATTTCTCTTAAATTTTCTATTTTAATTTTTGCATAAAATAGAAAAATATAGGTATATTAATAAGAAGAAAATAGTTGTATGCTGAAAGTAAATAATATAATATTAACTGGCTAGATAATATGATAAAATATATTATAGAGAATTAAAAATGAGGTGGTTATTATGAAATTGGTTTTATCTATAGTGCAAGATGATGATGCATTAGATTTAATTGAAGAGTTAAATGACAAAGGGTTTAGGGTAACAAAATTAGCGACAACAGGTGGATTTTTAAAGTCTGGTAATACTACATTAATGATTGGTGTAGAAATTGATAAAGTAGATGAAGTAATAAATATTATTGAAGATATTTGCAAGAAGAGAAAACAAGTAGTATCAACACAACCAGGATTATCAGGTGAAAGTGGTATGTATATGCTTTTTCCTTTAGAAGTTGAAGTTGGTGGAGCTACTGTTTTTGTAATTGATGTGGATAAGTTTGTAAAGATATAAGGATAAAAGAGGTGCTTAAATGAGAAATTTTATTGGACATAGTAGTCTCATAGAAAATTTTAAAAATAGATGTATAAATGGAAATGTTTCTCATGCACAGATTATTTCAGGTGAAGATGGTATAGGAAAAAGTATACTAGCAGAAATATTAGGAAAGTTGATTTTAAATGGTGATTTAAACAGGGAATATGTAGATATCATCAATTATAAACCTAGCAAAGCTTCTTTTGGGGTTGATGATGTAAGAGATATAATTGAAGAAGTAAATAAAAAACCTTTTGAAGGTGATAAAAAGGTTATTATTATCCATCAAGGAAATAAGCTTACAATTCAATCTCAAAATACATTATTAAAAACTATAGAAGAACCCCCAACAGAAGTATACATAATAATTTTATGTGAAAGTTTAGAATTAATTTTAGATACCATTAAGTCTAGATGTGAAATATATAAATTAACACCTTTAACAAAGGATGAGCTATATAGATATATCAAAGTAAAAGGATATGATTGTAGTGAAGAAAAAAAGGTATCAGCAATAGCTTTTAGTGAAGGAATACCTGGAAAAATTGATAGATATTTTAGTGATATAGAATTGCAGGAGATGAGAGATAAGGTTGTGGACTTGCTTTTTAAATTGACTGATAATGATATAGAGGCAATTTTAGAAAGAGAAGAGCAATTGATTTTATATAAGCAAAATAAAGAAGAGATAATAAATATATTATCTTCATTTATAAGAGATATATAAGTAAATAAAGTAGTTTATAATGAAAATTTAACTATAAATAAAGATAAAATAAAAGAAATACAGAAATTAACTAATGATATGTCTTTTAAAAAGCTAAATAAAATGTTATTAGGCTTACAAGAAGCCAGAAAGAATATTAAAAATAACGTTAGTTGGGCAATTACTGTAAGGATAATGCTTATGGACTTTATGGAGGGATAAAATGATTAAAGTTATAGGAGTGCGATTTAAAAAAGCTGGTAAGATATATTATTTTGATCCAGCAGGTTTAGATATAGAAAAAGGAAATTTTGTAGTAGTAGAAACTGCTAGAGGTGTAGAGTTTGGAGAGTGTGTTATTGGTTTAAAGGAAATAAACGAAAATGATGTAATTACACCATTAAAGAGCGTAGTAAGAGTTGCTACAAGCAGTGATATAGAAAAACATACTCAAAATAAGGAAAAGGAAAAAGATGCTTTTAATATATGTTTAAAAAAGATAACTGAACATAATCTTACAATGAAGCTTATAGATGTAGAATATACTTTTGATAATAATAAGGTAATATTCTATTTCACAGCAGATGGAAGAGTTGACTTTAGAGAGCTTGTAAAAGACCTTGCTACAATATTTAAGACACGTATTGAACTTAGACAAATAGGTGTAAGGGATGAAGCTAAAATGCTTGGAGGACTTGGGCCTTGTGGTAGACCAATGTGTTGTTCAACATTTTTAGGAGATTTTGCATCTGTATCAATAAAGATGGCTAAAGAACAAAATTTATCACTTAATCCAACTAAGATATCTGGAATATGTGGAAGACTAATGTGTTGCTTAAATTATGAGCAAAGTACATATGAAGATATTAGAAAGAGAATTCCAAAGGTTGGTTCTATTGTAAAAACAGAAGGTGGAACTGGTGTGGTAGTTTCCAATAATATAATTAAAGAAAGTGTAAAAGTAAAATTAAAATGCAAAAAAACTGAAGATGAAGTATTGGAAGATTATAAAATTGAAAATATAGAGCTTATAGAAGGTAGCTATGAAGATTCAGTTGAAGATTCAGATATAAAATTAGAAGTTACATCTGAAGAAGATAGAAAATTGATGAAAGATTTAATGAAAGATAGATAAAATTCGAAATTAAAAGAATTTAACCTTAATGTGCGAAATTCTCCCATCTTCTAAAGTGGGAGATGGATA
>JAKSUK010000010.1 GCA_024409095.1 Clostridium sp. | reverse complement strand
GATACATCTGAAATAATAAATTTTCTAAAAAATATAGAAGATAGTGACTTAGAAAGTAGATTAGATAAATTATGTAGTATGGTTAAAATGGCAAAGAGTATTATATTTTTAGGAATAGGCTCATCAGGAATACTATGTAAGTATGCAGCTAGATATTTTTCGGCAATTGGAAAATTTACTTTTCATATTGACGATCCATTTTTCCCTAAAAATTTTAAGTGTTATGGTGAAAGCCTTATAATAGCTTTATCAGTATCAGGAGAAACACCAACAACCATAGAAAATATTATTAGGTTTAAAAAGGAAAACTGTATAATTGCTAGCATAACAAATACTGAGAATTGTACTATAGCAAAAATATCAAACTTAAATTTACCTTATTATGTACAACAAGTTAAAGTTAATTATAGTGATATAACTACACAAATACCTGTTTTATATATGATAGAGAGAATTGGTAAAAAGCTATATAATGAATATGGAATAGAATAAAAAAAGCACATATAGACTCATTTTTTGAGTTTATATGTGCCTTTTATTTATAAATATATTTAGTGTTTCTTTAAAAAACATATTGTTTTATTTTTGTATATATTTTTAAATGATGTAACATGTTTTTTTAGCTTAAGAAAATGATTACAAAACAAAAAATGTATTATATACTAAATTTATCAAATGAAAGAAGGAGATGATTTAATGATTCATGACAAGTTAGAAAAATTTAGCGATGGATTCTTATGGGGTTCAGCATCAGCAGCTTACCAAGTAGAAGGTGCTTGGAATCAAGATGGAAAGGGAGAAAGTATATGGGATATATATACTAAGTTACCTGGAACGACTTATAAGGATACTAATGGAGATGTTGCTGTTGACCATTATAATAGATATAAAGAAGATGTAGCTTTAATGGCAGAAATGGGATTAAAAGCATATAGATTTTCAATATCTTGGAGTAGAATATATCCAAAAGGTCGTGGAGAAGTAAATGAAGCTGGTTTAAAATTTTATGAAAATTTAATAGATGAGCTAATAAAAAATAATATAAAACCAATTATAACATTATATCATTGGGATTTACCACAATACTTACAAGATTTATATGGTGGTTGGGAATCTAGAGAAGTAATAAATGATTTTAATAATTACTGTATAACATTATTTAAGAGATTTGGTGAAAAGGTTAAATACTGGGTAACACTAAATGAACAAAATGTATTTATAAATTTAGGATATATGACAGCATTACACCCACCAGGAGTTAAAGATTTAAAAAGAATGTTACAAGCTAATCATATAGCAAATTTAGCTAATGCAAAAGCAATTGAATCTTTTAGAGCTTATGTGCCAAATGGAATGGTTGGTCCAAGCTTTGCATTCTCACCAATATATTCAAATACATGCAATCCAGATGATGTTTTAGCAGCAGAAAATGCAGAGGAATTAAATTGTAATTGGTGGCTTGATGTTTATTGTAAAGGAATATATCCAGCATTTGCAATGAAGTATTATGAGAAATTAGGAGTAGCACCAGTTATTGAAGATGGTGATTTAGAGTTATTAGAAAGAGCAAAACCTGATTTTATAGGAATAAATTACTATCAAACAACAACAATAGAAAGAAATCCTTTAGATGGAGTTGGTGCTGTAGAAGGTATGAATAATACTGGTAAAAAAGGAACAGCTAAAGATAGTGGTATACCAGGAGTATTCAAAAATATTAAAAATCCATATTTAGAATATACAAACTGGGATTGGTCAATAGATCCTGAAGGATTAAGAATAGGATTAAGAAGATTAACAAGTAGATATGGGTTACCTATATTAATCACTGAAAACGGTTTAGGTGAGTTTGATAAATTAGAAGAAAATGAAGTTGTAAATGATGATTATAGAATTAAATACTTAAGTTCTCACATTAAAGCTTGTAAAGAGGCTGTTACAGATGGTGTTGAATTATTAGGATATTGTACATGGTCATTTACAGATTTATTAAGTTGGTTAAATGGATATCAAAAACGTTATGGTTTTGTATATATAGACAGAGATGAAAATGATATCAAAGAGTTAAAGAGAATTAAAAAGAAGAGCTTCTATTGGTATAGAGATTTAATAAAGCTTAACGGAGAAGAATTATAAAAAATAATAAATAAAAAATATAATAAATAAAAAATTTAGAGGTGAATAATTATGAAAAAAATATTATTAGTATGTTCAGCAGGTATGTCTACAAGTTTATTAGTTACAAAAATGAGATCAGCAGCAAAAGAAATGGGAGTTGAAACTGAAATAGAAGCTTTACCAGTATCAGAATGTTCAACAAAAATTGATGAAGTAGATATAGTTTTATTAGGACCACAAGTACGTTTCCAAAAACCAGTAGTAGAAAAATTAGCTGGTGGTAGAATTCCAGTAGAAGTAATTGATATGAGATCATATGGAATAATGGATGGTAAAACAATACTAAAGAGCACTTTAGAAAAGCTATAATAAAAAAATATAATAAAGAAGGGAGGAAATTTACATGAGCATTATGGAAAAATTTCAAGCACAAATTGAAAAAGTATTAGTTCCATTAGCTAGTAAATTAAATTCACAAAGACACATTTGTGCAGTAAGAGATGCATTTATTTTAACATTCCCATTAACTATGGCGGGATCTTTGATGGTATTACTAAACTTCGTTTTCTTATCACCAGACGGATTTGTTTGTAAAATGCTACATTTAAATAAATTAATCCCTAATATAGCTGATTATCAAGCAATATTTAATCCAGTTTTAAAAGGTTCAACTGATATTTTAGCAATATTAGTAACATTCCTTATAGCTAGAAATTTAGCTAAACAACTGAAATCAGATGATTTATTAGCTGGTTTAACAGCAATATCAGTATTCTTTATAATTTATCCAGATTATGCTTCAGTAGATAGTGTAAATCATTTAACAACAAGATTTATGGGAGCACAAGGATTATTTGTAGCTATACTAGTAGGGTTACTAGTTGGAGAACTTATGGCTATTTTATCAAAATCTGATAAGTTAGAAATTAAAATGCCACCTCAAGTTCCTCCAGCAGTAGCAAGAACATTTAAGTTATTAATACCAATAATTATAATAACTATATCATTCTCTGTAGCTAATTTCTTTATTAAAAAAGTTGCTCCAGGTGGAATAAACGAAGTAATTTATAATGTTATCCAACAACCTTTAACAAGATTAGGACAAAATATAGGATCTGTAATAACATTAACATTATTATCTCAATCACTTTGGGTTATGGGAATTCATGGACCAAATACTATAGCAGCAGTACGTGATACTATGTTTGCTGAAGCAAATGCTGCAAATATTTCATTTGCAGCAGCTAATGGGACTGCATGGGGAGTACCATATCCAGTAACATATAGTGGATTATATGATGGTTATGCAGCATATGGTGGTTCAGGTGCAACATTAGGTTTAATAATTGCAATATTTTTATTTAGTAAAGCAAAAGAGCATAAGAGTATTGCTAAATTATCTCTTGCTCCAGGATTATTCAATATAAATGAAATGGTTATATTTGGATTACCTATAGTTTTAAATCCAATATATATGATTCCATTTATATTAACACCTATAGTTAATATTGGTATTGGGTATTTAGCATCTGTAGTATTTAAGATAATACCACCAATAGCATATAATGTTCCTTGGACAACACCAGGACCATTAGCACCTTTCTTAGGTACAGGTGGAAATGTATTAGCATTATGTATGGGACTTCTTTGTCTTGCTACAAGTGTAATAATATATTCACCATTTGTAATAGCAGCAAGTAAAGCAGAATTAAAAGCTGAAGATGAAAGAAAGGCAAATGAATTAAATAGCATTGAAGAATCAGCAATTGTTTAAATAGGAATTATACAAATTAATTAGGAGTTATGAATTATGGAAGGGTTAGAATTAATAGCATTTGAAATTATCAGCAATGTAGGTATGGCTAAGTCATTAGCAATCGAAGCATTAAGAGCAGTAAGAAATGGTAATTATGCAGAAGGTAATGAAAAATTAGAAGAAGCATCAAAATTTTTAACAGAAGGACATCATGCACATGCTTCATTAATACAAAAAGAAGCAGCAGGAGAAAAAACAGAGTTTTCTTTAATGTTAATGCATGCAGAAGATCAAATGATGAGTGCAGAAACTATCAAATGTCTTGTTGAAGAAATGATAAATATGTATAAAGAATTAAAAAAATAATAGATTAATAAAATAAATTGATAAATATTATTATTTATCAATTTATTTTATATGTTGTGTAAACATTTTCTTTAAAATATTAATTATATAGGAGAATAAAATGAAAAGAAAGTTTTGTAATGTGTTAGCTGGAACTTTAGTGACAACTATGATGGGGAATATGGTCACGATTAATAATGTATACGCAAATGATAATGTGGATTTAATAAAGGAAACTAATGAAAATTGGGATTTAGTATGGGAAGATAATTTTAATGGTAATTCATTAAATATGGAAAATTGGAATTATGAGACACATGAACCAGGATGGGTAAATAATGAATTACAAGAATACACAGACTCTACAGATAATATTTATGTAAAAGATGGGGAATTAGTACTTAAGGCAATTCAAGAAAAAACAGAAAATGGTAATGTATATACTTCAGGAAAGGTAACAACTCAAAATAAACAAGATTATAAATATGGGCGTTTTGAAGCTAGAGTAAAGGTTCCAGAAGGACAAGGGTTATGGCCAGCATTTTGGATGATGCCAACGAATGAGGAGCTTTATGGTTCTTGGCCAAGATGTGGTGAAATAGATATTATGGAAGTATTAGGACATGAGACAGAAAAAGCTTATGGAACAATACATTATGGAAATCCACATAGAGAGCAACAAGGTACTTACATTTTAGATGAAGGTAAGTTTTCTGATGATTACCATGTGTTTGCATTAGAATGGGAACCTAGTGAAATGCGATTCTATATAGATGGAAATTTATATCATACAGTGAATGATTGGTTTACAAAACAAGAAGGAGATGATGAAAAAACATATCCAGCTCCTTTTGATCAAACATTTTATCTTCAATTTAATTTAGCTGTTGGTGGGAATTGGCCAGGTAATCCAGATGAAACTACTGACTTTGAGAATGCTGAATATAAGATAGATTATGTTAGAGTTTATCAATTAGATAGCTATGATGAAAATGTAACTAAGCCAGAAAAAGAGCCAGTTAATTTAAGAGACCCTGATGCTAATGGAAACTATATTAATAACGGTGACTTTTCTATAAATGAAGATTTAAGTGATAGTGAAAATTGGATTAAGCTAACAACACTTGGTGGAAGCGGAGAAAGTATAATTCAAGATAATAAAATTATTCTTACTACTGAAGAAGTAGGAAGTGAAAACCATTCATTACAATTAGTTCAACCTCAATTACCTTTAAAGCAATATGGTGAATATAGACTTACTTTTGATGCAAGAGCAGATGAAGATAGAACAATGATAGTAAATGTTACTTCACCAGATAGAGGATATGTGAGACAATTTGAAGATACAGTAGTTAATCTTACAAATGAATTACAAAGCTATTCTTATGATTTTATTATGAAAGACATTGATGAGGCTAATGGTAGATTAGAATTTAACTATGGTAATCAAGGATCATTAGCTAATATTGAAATAAGTAATGTTAGATTAGAAAAAATAGGTCAACATGAAGCAGAAGATAACAATAAAAAAACAGTTCTTCCGGATGGAAACTATGTATATAATGGTACATTTGATGTAGGACAAGACCGTATGAAATATTGGGATATAGAATCTACAATAGATAATGTTTCTATTGGTGTACCAAATATCAATAATTTAAGAGAATTAAAAGTAGATGTTAAAGAAAACCCATCATCATTAAGTGATGTAATAGTTAAGCAAACAGACCTTGCTATAGCAAAAAATAAAGAATATACTCTTTCATTTGATGCTTATGCTGAAGAAGATAAAACTATTAAGGCACAAATTAATGGTGAAAGTTTTGAAGCTAATATTAGTAGAGAAAAGAGAAACTTTAAATATAAATTTAAAACAGGGGAAGTTTTAAATAATACAAATTTAGAATTATTATTAGGTGCTTATGGAGTAACTTATATTGATAATGTAAGAATTGAGGAAACAGGTTTAATTACTAATGGAGATTTCAGTAATGGATTTACAAAATGGGAGTTATTCACAGATAGTAGTGTTTCATCTAAAGTAACATCTTCTATAGATAAATCTTCTGGTGATAATTCAGCTAAAATAGATATTAAAGATACTGGTGATGCTGATTGGAAGATACAGCTTAAACAAAGCAATGTAAAATTAGAAAAAGGAAAGAAGTATATATTATCTCTTGATGCAAAAAGCACAATTGATAGAGCAATTATGTTTACAATTCAAAGAGATGGAAGCAAAGATAATGATTGGAGACCATACTCTGCTAATCAAATAGTTAATTTAAATAGTGAATATAACAAACATGAAGTGGTTTTTGAAATGACTGAAGAGAGTGATGAAAATTCAATTTTTAGCATAGCTATGGGAGCTGTTGATAATAAACAGATTACTGATGAGCATTCAATAAATATAGATAATGTAAAACTAGAAGAATATAGTGTTCAGTTAGTTACTGATAATTTATTAAAAACTATTGAAAGAGCAAAGGAAATAATTAATAGTGATAAATTTAATGAAATAGTTAAAGAAGATAGAGAAAATTTAATTAGTTCATTAGATGAAGCAGAAAAAGTATATACTGATGCAACTTCAGAAAATCCATCAGTAACACAAGAGACAATTGATAATCAAGAGAAAAACTTAAAAGATATTATAGATAATCTAAGAAAAGAAGAACCAAAAGAAGATGAGGAACCAAAAGAAGATCCAAAAGAACCTATTATAGATGATTCTAATAAAGATGATGATTCAAGTAAGCCAAGTACAGATAAACCAAATGGAAACAATAATGGAAGTGGTAATAAGAATAATAATTCTTTAGTTAATACAGGAAAAGAATCTCATATAATGATATTAGCTTCAGCATTATTAATGATTGCAGCTGGTGTTAATATTACAAAAAGGAAAAAAAGTATAAATTAATGTAAAACTGAGTGAATAAATAATTTTATTCATATTAAATTTTGGAAATGTCAAAAGAGCTTTAGGTTAGGTTTATCCTAATTTGAAGTTCTTTTTTTCTCCTAAAATATTACTAAAAATAATACTTTTATATAAATACATAAAAAACAGAAAAAAATACAAAAAAAATTAGTTTTTTTATATATTTTATTGTAGTACTAATGTATACTTAATAGGGCTTTAAATAAAGTACTAAAATAAAATTTTACAAAACGGAAGGGGAATGATAAGTGGAATACGGTGTATTAAGTATTTTACCAGCATTGATTGTTATAATCTTTGCTTTATTAACAAAAAAAACATTAGAAGCATTATTATTAGGAACGTTATCAACCTATATAATAATGTATGGATTTGGATTCGGTAGCAAATGGGCAGAGGCTTTCTTTGCAGCTGCTGGTGATCCAGATAATCAATGGGTACTAATTGTATGTGGTTTATTTGGGAGTTTAATTGCATTACTTAGAAAGTCTAAAGGAACATTAGGCTTTGCAGGAAAGCTAGAAAGGTATTGTAAGACTCAAAAAAGCACATTGATTACAACCTGGATATTAGGAATTTTAATTTTTGTTGATGAATACTTAAACATCATGACCTTAGGGGCATGTATGAAAAACATAAGCGATAAGAAAAAGATTCCTAGAGAGTCACTAGCATATATTATAGACTCAACAGGAGCACCAATTTGTGTACTATTACCATTTTCAACATGGGCAATATTTTATGCCAGTGTTTTTGGAAAAGAGCCTGTTGTTGCAGCTTTAAATTATGGAAGTGATATGGCTACATATCTTAAAGTAATTCCATTTACTTTTTATGCTTGGGCATCAGTTATTATAGTACCTCTTTTCATATTAGGTGTAGTACCTAAAATTGGTAAAATGAAAAATGCTTATAATAGAGTGGAAACAACGGGAAAAGTTTATGGTGAAACAAGCAGTAAGTTTAATTCTGATTTACTTAATGAATATGCAAATGGAGAAGGAAAACTTATTGATTTTTTATTACCAATGGGCGTATTAATTGCTATAACAGTCTTTAGTGGAGATTTATTTATAGCTGTTATAGCATCTCTTTTTGTTTGTCTTGTGCTATATGTACCAAGAAAGAAAATGACATTTGATGAGTTCTGTGATATTTACATAAGGGGATTTTGTGATATGGTACCAACAATAGCTATTGTATTTATGGCTTTTGTTATGCAAAAAGCAGCTAATGATATAGGTTTACCAGGTTATGTTATAGAAACAGTTGCACCGTACCTAAATGCAAATATTTTCCCAGCAGTATCATTTATTATTGTTGCATTACTTACATTTATTACAGGAAGTAACTGGGGCATACCAGCAGTATGCGTACCAATTATTCTTCCATTAGGAGCATCTGTAGGTGCTAATTTAATTTTAGTAATGGCAGCAGTATTATCTGGAGGAACATTAGGTAGTCATGCTTGTTTCTATTCAGACGCTACAGTATTAACATCTAGTTCATGCAGTATTGATAATATGGATCATGCACTAAGTCAAATTCCATATGCATTACTTGCAACTGCAGTAAGTTTAGTAGGATTTTTAATTTGTGGATTTATTCTTTAATAATTCAAGACTTTTTGCTTTGCATAAAGAAGAGAATTTTTTACCAATTCAAATTCTTTATAAGTGGAAATAGGTCTATAATAACCTTCTAAACATACTCCTTTAGAAGGACCATGGAGATTGATGGTCATATTCATATAAGCAGGTATGCCATAAATACATTCATCACAGTTATGTTCGATTGATTTGAAAAGATTAAAATTATTACGAAGAGCTATAAGATGATTGTCTATATCTGTACTTTTTATGATAATTGATATATTACCAGCATTGGGTTCAAGAGGAAGAAATAAATATTCAATAAACCAATTATCATTAACGATTGTGAGAATTCCGCCACAAGGCAGTTTTTCATAATAAGGTAAAGTCAAGATAAAACCTCCTTGTAAAATTTGGTTATAAATATATTTTAAAATATATGTAAATTTCTTTCAAGGATATAAAAAACAGCTAGTTTTATTGGACTAGCTGTTTTTCTTTTACAAGTAAATTTAACATATCTTTAATTTGATAAAATATTTCTTCTTAGACATTTTAATATAATAGTCGTATCCTAATGACCAATATTTTAAAAGAGAAGACTTATATTCAGCTACATATTTTAAAAAATCATCAAAAAGTTCAAGTTTTACGAGTATATGAATTATGTCTTTAGGATAAGGTGTATTTTTTATATATGGTTTTCTTGGATCTATTACTTTGATTTTTTCATTATTATCAATAAAAATATGAGCACCCCTAATATTGATGCGTGTAAAATTTAATTTTTTAAATTCCTCCACAAGTTCAATTATTTCAATTGCAATATTATATGATAAGCCATGCGTATAAAGATAATTTCCTAAATTTTCACCAGAAATATATTCTCTAAGCACCATTTTATTTGCTAAAAATAAGACATTAGGAAAAAAACGACTGTTTTTAACTTTTTCCAAAATTTCTACTTCATCATTAGCATTTTTTGCTTTATAAAATATTTTTAAAGCAAATCCTTCGGGTGTTAGATAAACACGACCTTCATGACCTTTTCCAATAAATTTACATTTTTTTATATCTAAAATGTATCTCATTTTATCACTTTAATATATTGATTTAATAATATTATATGAAGTACATTCAAATATGATTATTGGGAAAGGTAGAGTTATAAGTAAAATACTATATATAAGAATATTAAATATGGTATAATAGCAATTATTATTAAATAGGAGCTTATAACTCAAAAAAGGGACATTTGAAGAATTTAATAAATAAGTTAAAGGAGAAAAACAAATGAAAGAATTATTATTAGAAGCTGATAGATGCTTACTATGTAAAAAGCCAAGATGTAGGATGAATTGTCCAATTGATACACCTATACCAGAAGTTATTTCTTTATTTAAAGAAGGAAAGATTGAGGAAGCAGGAGAAATACTTTTTGAAAATAATCCATTATCAGCTATTTGTGCAGTAGTATGTCCTCATGAAGATCAATGTAAAGGAAATTGTATAAGAGGAATTAAAGGAGAGCCAGTAAGATTTTGTGAGATGGAAGAGCTTATATCAAATGAATATTTAGATAAAATTCATTTTGATAATATTCCTAAAAATAAGAATAGTGTTGCTATTATAGGTGGTGGACCTGCTGGTATTACATTAGCTTTTATTTTAGCTAGAAAAGGTTATAAGATAACTATTTTTGATGCTCATGAAAAAATAGGTGGAGTATTAAGATATGGAATACCAGAGTATAGGCTTCCTAATGAAATTATAGATAAATATGAAGAAAAACTTTTAGAGCTTGGTGTAGCAATTAGACCAAATACACTTATAGGTCCAGTAATTACAATTGATAAACTATTAGATGATGGATATAAGGCTGTATTTATTGGTACAGGTCTTTGGAATCCTAAGCCATTAAATATAAAAGGTGAAAGTTTAGGAAATGTACATTATGCTATAGATTATTTAAAATCACCATCTGTATATAGATTAGGCAAAAAGGTTGCTGTAATTGGAGCAGGAAATGTAGCAATGGATGCAGCAAGGACAGCAAAGAGAAGTGGAGCAGATGAAGTATATATATTATATAGAAAAGGCTTTGAAAATATGACATGCACTAATGTTGAATTAGAGGAAGCTAAAGAAGATGGCATAAAGTTTGAATTATTTAAAGCACCACTTGAAATTACAGAAGACGGTGTTAAATATATAGAAACAGAAAATGCAGAAGATGATAATGGTAGAATTATAACAGTAAATAAAGAAGGTACAGAAGGTTTATTTGAATGTGATTCTGTTATCATAGCTGTTAGCCAAGCAGCAAAAAATAATATAGTATCTAATACTGTTGGACTTGAGATAAATAAATGGGGCTTATTGATAACTGATGAAAATGGTCATACAACAAAAGAGGGAGTGTTTGCTTCAGGAGATGTTGTTACAGGTGCAGATACTGTAGTTAGAGCTGCATCACATGCAAAACTTGTAGCAGATGAAATAGATAAGTTTATTAAAGCAAAATAAATATAATAAAAAAGAAGGACTATACTTATTTATCAGAGTCCTTCTTTTTATTATTTAATTAACAGATTTCTCCGCCAACAGACTTAACATCTTCTTTATTTTCTACAGCAGCTTTTATACATAATTCTAATCCTTTTGTTATATTAGATGCTGACATAGAAGGCATATTAGGCTTAGTAACTACTTGAGAAGGTATATATGGTACATGGATAAATCCACCCTTTATATTAGGATATTTTTTATCTATCATGTACATGATACCATACATAACGTGGTTACATACAAATGTACCAGCTGTATTTGAAACAGAAGCAGGTATACCTCCATCTTGCATTTCTTTTACCATTGCTTTAATAGGAAGATTAGTAAAGTATGCTGTTTGACCATCTTCAAATATAGTTATATCAATTGGTTGATTTTTTTCATTATCTTCAATTCTGGCATCATCTATATTTATTGCAACTCTTTCAGGAGTAACACCAAATCTTCCACCAGCTTGTCCAACGGATATTACTATATCAGGATTATGTTTAATTATATTTTCTTCAATTTTTTCTAATGATTTTCTAAAAACTGTAGGTATTTCAAGTTTTATTATTTCAGCACCTGCTATCGTATCAGGTAATGCTTTTACTGCTTCTAAAGCAGGGTTAATGTTTTCTCCACCAAATGGATCAAAACCTGTTATTAATACTTTCATTTAAATCACTCCTTAGAATCCTAAAATGTACATTAATACAATATGAATAGCTAGTAAAGCAATAGCAAAAGGTGCTTGAGCTTTAATAACTGAGTTTTTATCTTTCATTTCAAGTAAAGCAGCAGGTAGCATATTAAAGTTAGCAGCCATTGGTGTTAATAATGTTCCACAGAATCCAGCTGTTAATGCAAGTGCAGAACATACTACAGGATTACCACCTTGTGCAAATACAAAAGGTACACCTATACCAACAGTTATAACTGAAAATGCAGCAAAACCGTTACCCATGATTGCTGTGAATAATGCCATACCAACACAGTAAGCAATAACACCAGCAAGTATATTTCCATCAGGAATAATTCCAGAAATCATATTAGAAATTATATCACCAACTCCAGCAGCAGTAAATAAAGCTCCAAGTGATGCTAAAAGTTAAGGTAATATAGAAAATACACCTACTGATTGGAACATTCTATTACTATCTTCAATGTATTCTACTGGTTTAGCTTTAGTAATTACAAAAGTTAATAATAATGCTGTAAATGAAGCTATACCAATTGCAACTGTACCAGAAAAAGCAGTAAATTGTGCTATAAGCATAGCAACTATTGCAATAGCTAATGAAGGAACAAATATTTTTAGTCCTAATTTATCAGCTTTTAATTGAGTAAAAGTAGTATCTAATTGTTTTAAAGTTCCTATATTAATTTGTTTTAATGCTGATAATACAGCTATTGCTATAATAAGAGCACCAACAATTGTTGATGGAATTAATTTACCAAATATAAATATTGTAGCAACTATTCCCCAGAAAAGAGAAGTACCTATTCTAGTTTTATGGTTTTTATCTTTTAAAGTAAATATCATTGTAGTAGCCATATAAAGCCCTATCATAATATAAAATATCTCAAGTAATGTAGTTGATAACTTTGTTATATCCATATAGCTTGTCCTCCTAATAATTATTTATCTTTTTTGCTGTACTTTCTTTTTAATCTGCTATCTAAAAGATAGTTTTGTACAAGACATAATACAAATGCAGCTAATGCAACAGGAATTGATGCTTTAGCAATTTGTAATGCATCTACACTATATCCTAAAGAGTCTAAAGTACTTACAATTAAAAGAACTCCAGAGTTAGCCATAAATACATTTTGACCAAAGAAGTTACCTATATTATCAGCAGCTGCTGAATAAGCTTTGATTTTATCAACGTCTTTTTCTTCTAAGTCACCATACTTAGCAAGAGAAGCACCTTCTGCCATTGGGTGAATAAGAGGTCTAACAAATTGAGGATGTCCTCCAAGAGTTACCCCCATAGCTATAGTAGTTTCTCTTATAAATGTATATCCACTTAATAATAAACCAGTAGATAATCCTTTTGCTTTCTTTATAAGGTCTATAGCTTTTGCTTTTAATCCATATCTTTCACATAAACCTATTACAGGTAAAGTAAGCATGAAAAGACATGTTGTTCTGTTGTTGATAAATGCATCTCCTAAAGTAGAAAGTATTTCAGTAATACTCATATCTGCAACTAAACCAGTAACAACACCAGCAGAAACAACAACTGCGATTGTATCAAGTTTTAATGCAAAACCTACTATAATAATTAAAATTCCAATTAATGCCATAATTGTTTTATACTTTCTTTTCTTATGTATATTGTTGTTATAATTATATATAAGAAATAAATAAAAATCTATACAAAATATTAATAAAATTTAAAAAAAGTCTAAAAAATACTAATATATAGATAAAAAATATAAAATAAAAAAAGAAATAAGGCAAAAAAAGTAGAGAAAAAATATATTAATATACAAGGAAATATAAACTGCATATACTAAATATAGAATGGATAAAATTTAGGAAAGTATTATGAAAGATAAAAAAAAATCAAGTAAGAAGGAAAATGCTGATGATAAGGATAATATTTCTAATGAGGAACAACAACAATTAAATAAGGAGTTATTTATAAGTAATATATCAATATGGGCTTTATTTTTAATTTTATATGCAATAATAATAACTATACAATTTCTTTACTGGCAAAGAAGTAAAATTTTAGACTCTATAAATAATACAAATTATGCAGAAACATTAGAGGATTTAACTGAAGTTCCTAAAAAAGTTAACTTAATTTATTTAATTACAACATCAATTTTTGCAGGAATTACATGGGATACTTATAATACAGTGAAAAATCAAAAAGAATCAACATGTAAAGAAATTGAAGACGCATATAAAAGATTACTTGCAATATTGTTATTTTTATTAGCAAACTCTATTAATTTTGATGTATTAAATTCATAAACATATTGCTTTGTTATAAAAAATTATATAAACTATTATAGTGCAAAAACACGTGTTCTAATTAAAAGAAGAAAGAGATGGGGAATCATGGCATATAATGTTATAGATATTATTGATAAGGCAATTACTGTAGATAATAAAAATAAAGAATTTATTAATAATGAAGCAAAAAGAAAAAGTGAAGATAAAGTTATTCAATTAATGAATAAAGTAATGACTGACCAATTAGATATTAGTATTAGATATTATGACGGTCTAAAAATGAAACTTCAAGGTAAAGAGTTAAGTGATATAGATTTTATGACTTATGATAAGATCTCATTTTTAGTTAATGAATTTATTATGAAGATACATTTTCCTAAAATGGACAATGTAATAGATTATATTAAATTTATGTATGAATTATCAAAAGAACGCTATTCATTATTTGTTGATATACAGGGAAGACTAGTAAATAATACAGGAGATACTAGTAGTGAAATATATATAATACTTACAGAAATAATTGATAATATAAATGAGCAAATTAAAAAGATAGAAGAAATATTAAATAAAAAGTATACTACATAAAGTATACTTTTTTACTTAAAATATAGAAGAATATATATTTATAAACTAAAGAAGGTAATTAAGGTGTACTTTAAAACTTTTAGGTATTTAACAATAGTATTCATATTTATTTTTTCATATAATTTATTAGAACATAATATACTTTCTGAAGAGAAAACTTATGAAAAGCGTAAGATTTTTATAACAGCACATAGGGGAAGCTCATTAAAAGCAAGAGATAATAGTATTGAAGCAATTAATATGGCTATTGAAGAAAAAGCAGATTATATAGAAATTGATGTTCGTAGAACTAAGGATAATAAGCTTGTTTTAAGTCATGATGATATATTTATAAAAAGCTCTGGCGAAAGTTTTAGTATTGCAGATAGTATATTAAGGGAAATTAATAATAAAGGTATTTTTTCTAGAGGAAATGATAAAAATATTGTCACTTTAGAAAAGGCATTAAAGCTTATAAGAGGAAAGGCAAAAATAAATATTGATTTAAAGGTAAATACTGATAAAGAATTATTATCTAAGCTTGTAGTAGAGTTAATAGAAAAGTACAATATGGAGGAAGATGTAATTATAACATCTAGTAATTATGAAGCAATACTTAATGTTAGAAATTATAATAGTGATATAAAAATAGGTTATATCACGAAAAGTCTATCAAAAGATTTTAATATAGACAAAATTGATGTTATTTCTATATATTATAAAGGATTAAATGAAGATATAGTTAAAAGAGTGCATAAATATAATAAAAAGATATTTGTTTGGACAGTAAACACTGAAGAAGATGGCAAAAGAGCGATTTCTTTAGGTGTGGATAATATAATAACAAATGATGTGGTAACAATTAAAAAACTTATAAATAATATTATACAATGATAGAGTTAGGTGATGAAGTGAGAATTAATAAATTATTAAGCAATTTAGGAATATGTTCAAGAAAAGAAGCAGCAAGATATATAGAAGCTAAAAGAGTTAAGGTTAATGGAGTATTATCTACACCAGGTCAATGGGTTGAAGAAAGTGATGAAATTTTAATTGATGATGAACCAGTTTCTGCTAAGGAGAAAGTATATATAGCACTTAATAAACCAGTAGGAATAACTTGCACAGCAGAAAAGATGGTTAAGGATAATATAATAGAATATATAAACTATCCAGAATATATATTTCCAGTAGGTAGATTAGATAAGCCATCTCAAGGACTTATTATTTTGACAAATGATGGTGTTTTAGCTAATAAGATTTTGGAGTCAGAAAATGAACATGAAAAAGAGTATATTGTAACTTTAGATAAGGATTTCGATGAACAATTTATTAAAGGTATGTCCAGTGGAGTTGAAATATGTGGACAAATTACTAGACCATGCAAGGTGTTTAGAGTAGATAGTAATACTTTTAGAATTATTCTAACTCAAGGTTTAAATAAGCAAATTAGAAGAATGAGTAAGGTTTTTGGATATAACGTAATAAAACTTGAAAGAATAAGAATAATGAATATAACATTAGATAATATTGAATATGGAAAATATAGATTTATATCAAAATGTGAAATAGATGATATTCTAAGACTAACAGAAAAAAATAATTTATAAAAATATTGAAATATTAAAAATAGATTGTTATAATATGTTTTTAAAAAGATTAGTGTTGCAACACTAATCTTTTTAAAATTTATGATATTAAATAGAATCATTTAAATCTTTACCAGTGAAACCTAAAGGTAATAATTCTTTTAATAAGAATTCTTTGTAATCATCAGGACTTTTAGCTAAGATAATTCTAAAAGTTTCTGGGTTACAGAATTCAGCCATTACTTGTCTACAAACACCACATGGAGCGCAGTAGTCACCTTCACCCATTTTAACGCCAGCTTTGTTTCCTACGATAACAATAGCTGAAAAATCTTTTTGACCTTCTGAAACAGCTTTAAAGAAAGCAGTTCTTTCAGCACAATTTGTTGGAGAAAATGCAGCATTTTCAATATTACAACCTTGATAAACTTTCCCATTAGTGCCAAGTAAAGCAGCACCTACATTAAAGTTTGAATATGGTGTATAACAAAAGTTTTGAGCTTCAAATGCTTTTTCAATTAACTCTCTATCACTTATCATATAGTTCACCTAAACCTTTCAATTTCTAAAATATAATATTGTATAAAGGAATAATATTATATCAGAAAAAATAATAAAAGTAAATAGAAAGTTATTTTATAAATTTAATAGAATTAGTAAAAAAATAAGTTGTAGACAAAAGTAAATCTACAACTTATTTTTTATTAATTTTTTAGTAAGTTAATATTTCAGCACCATCTTCAGTAATTAATACTGTATATTCCCATTGAGCAGATGGATATCCGTCTTCAGTTAAAGCAGTCCAATCGTTATCTGCATCAATAAATAAATCTGGAGCTCCCATGTTAATCATTGGCTCAATAGTAAAAGTCATTCCTGGTACTAGAAGCATTCCTGTTCCTGCTTTACCAACATGAGCAACAAAAGGATCTTCATGGAATTGTAAACCAATTCCGTGTCCACCAAATTCTCTAACTACAGAGTAGCCGTTTGCTTCAGCATGTTTTTGAACAGCTTCAGCAATATCACCCATAAATCCCCATGGCTTAGCAGCTTTTAAACCACAATCTAGACACTCCTTAGCAACATCAACTAATTTATTAAGCTCAGGGTGTACGGCACCAATTTTGAACATTCTTGAAGCATCAGAGAAGTAACCATTAAATATAGTTGAAATATCAACATTTATTATATCTCCTTCTTTAAGAATTATATCTTCGCTAGGAATTCCGTGGCATATTTCATCATTAATTGATGTACAACAGCTTTTTGGGAAACCTTGATAATTTAAAGGTGCAGGTATAGCTCCTTGGGAGACAGTAAAGTCATGAACAAGCTTATCTATTTCAGCTGTAGACATTCCTGCTTTAATATTTTTAGCAACTAAGTCTAAAGCAGCAGTATTTATTTTAGCACTAGCTTTTATACCTTCAATTTGAGCTGGAGTTTTTATAATTTCCCTTGGAGGAACTTCAGCACCATTTCTTTGATAGTGTGCTATTTTTTCATCAAATTGTAAATGGCATTGTTTATATTTTTTATTACTTCCACACCAGCAGTGGTCATTTCTGTTTAAAATCATTTTAATATCTCCTTATTATTAAATATATAGTTATTATATTACTTTATTTACAAAAGAAAAATAGAAAAAGCAACGATATCTAATATATAATAGAAACATGAAGCAAATATATGTACTTTAAATAAGAAAGGAGTATGTTACAATAAATCTATGATAGATAATGTTAATATAGTTGTTGAATACATATTGAAATATGGAATAATATTTTTATTTTTTATAGTGTATCTGGAGTATTTAAATCTTCCTGGGTTGCCTGGAGGAGTAATACTTCCTGCAATAGGAGTACTTATTGCTAGTAATAAATATAGCTTCTTTGGTATGTTTATAGTATCAGTTTTAGCAGGTGTTTTAGGTAGCATATCATTATATTATGTAGGGTATTATTTAGGAAATCCATTATTAGAATGGATAAAAAAGAAGTTTCCCAAAACACAAAAATCAATTGATAAAGCTTTTGCTTTTAGTAAGCGATTTGGTAGCAAGGGAGTATTTGTTTGCAGGCTTGTTCCAGTTGTGCGTACTATAGTTTCATTGATTTCAGGAACAGTCAAAGAAGATATAGTTGAATTTACAATTTATTCTGCACTTGGAATATCTATATGGAATTTAGTATTTATATTTGGTGGATATATCACTAGCAAAACTCTACTTTAAGTAGTAGGTTAAATCTAATAAAATGTCAAAATATAGCTAAAAAGAGAACTTATTAAATTAAAAATCATAAAATATTTATATAGCAATATTATGGGATGAAATATGAATAATTACGATTTTGGTGATTTTGATAGTAGATGTAATAATGGCGGTAATCCTGATAATATTACTATTGCCGGACAGTCAGCAGGTGGCGGTTCTGTAATGGCACAGCTTACCAATCTTGAAAACAAAGGCCTTTTCCAAAAGGCAATTGTAATGAGTGGCGTTGTTGGAAATGCTTATGCAGATAATGGTTTTCCTC
>JAKSUK010000001.1 GCA_024409095.1 Clostridium sp. | reverse complement strand
AATTTATACATAGAAATACTATGATTATTGCTTATTTTAAAAGCAGCTGATAATTCTTCTAATTTTTCTAATTTAAAATTAAAAGAACCTGTTGTTTGTTCTTCAGCTGCAAATTTATCTAGTATTTTATAGATAATTTTCCCTGTACTTGTATTAATGAAATTAAATTGTAATTTTCCTGTAGGTGCACTAGAACTGATTGAAAAATCAAGTGTATCTAGAAAATCTGGATACGGTATTTCATTATCTTCTTTTATAAATATATCTAAATGTTCTTGTTTTAAGAATACTTTATCATTTGATAAAGTAATATGATTTATTGGCGTAAAATTAAATAAATTAAACCAATAAGGGACTGGAAATCCGTCCCTGTTGTATGTAGTTAGAAATTTTGGTGTCATCCAGTTACTGATATTGAATAACATGCTATGTAAATTAGTTTTTAGTTCTGAATTAAAATCATCATTATATAACTCCATCTTTTATACCTCCTTTTTTATATAAATAAAAGAGCCTTTCGGCTCTTTATTTATGCATTATCAGCCTTAGCTACTGCGATGATGTAAGCACCATCACTAATGTTCAATTCTGCTAATGTTTGTCCCATTTCTGATACAGATACTGGGATACCATCAACATGTACAGTACCTACTGCTGTATTTACTTCATTTTCTGCTAAAATTTCTCTTAAAGTTTTGTTTTCTTCAACTATAACTCTTTTTCTTGAAGTGTTAGTACCAATTGTTACATTAATCATTATTAGCACCTCCAATTTCATTAGCTAAAGTCATAATGTCTTCTTCTAATGTTCTGATGTAATTCATTGCTTTTTCTTCAATTTCTTCAACATTTCTTTTAACGCTGATAAAGTTTCTAGCAACTTCTTCATTTGTTGCTTTCATTGATACAGTGTATAATGCATTACCTTCAGTAGTTTCTTTATCGAATATTACTGCGTATTTGCAAATATCTCCTTCAACATCATTAAAATCAATTCTAAACACTTGATTTCCTTCTTCATCTGTTTTTACTAACAATTCAGGATTGTATCTTTTTAAATCCATGATCTCCTTTACTGTTAATTCTGATTGAAATACTACTACTTGTATTTCAGATTCATTTTTGATTTTCATAACCTTTTCCTCCTAATATAAAAATAGAGCCCTTTAGGCTCGTTAGAACCAATCATATATTGGCTCAATAAAAATGTATATATTAATCTCCCCAGATCATATACACTGGTTTCCAAACCTAGACTCGAACTAAGAATCTCAGAATCAAAATCTGATGTGATACCATTTCACCATTTGGAAGTTAAACCCCTTTTGTTAACGACTTAAGGGCACTCTGTCGGGTTTTAAAGACTTTTCCTTGTCCCCGTAAATAATATTAAAATAAAAATAACTGAATGCCTACTTTATGTAGGCTGGTCGAAGTGGCTGGTTCTGCCCCAACTGCCTCTAGTTCCCAAAACTAGCGTTCTACTAATTGAACTACACCTCGATGTGAGATAATAGCCTGGAAAGGAGGATACCTAAACCAAAACTACTATCTCTAGAAAATTGCATTTGTTTATACCAAAGGAGTCATATTAATGATATAAACTTTTTTTTAAAATATTGAATGTTTGAACAATTACAGTACTGCATAGGACAATATACAGTACTTGGTAGAGAAGGTTAGACTCGAACTAACTTCATTCCTTTCTTCTCTATAAGGCACCAGGTAGTGTGACTGAAGCTGTAAGGGCTCAAAAGTTATACTGTAAGGCTAATACATCAATGATCTATAATTTGTTACGATAAATACCAATCTTAACAATAAAGAGACATTATTTTTCACACTTTTCTTCCTCTTCACCTGGTTATAAACATATATTGTTTTGTACTGGGATGATGCAATTATATCATCCATTGATGCAATTGTCAATGTATTTATGATAAAAAACAAAAAAGTTTTGTTCCCTCACGAAGGGAGGGGAACAAAAATTTTATTTTATTTGAACTTTTTTCTGTATTTTGAAACACGTTGGTACACGGCTGTACGTGTACTAATATTATATTTCTTCATCATCTCATCTACAGTTAGACGATCGTTATCGTCTAAGAATTGTTTTATTGTTTGTTTATCACAAATTCTTTTGTGAACTACTGGTTTTTCCTCGTACTCCTTTTCTGAAGATGTATCTTCAGACTTACTCTTTGAATATTTAAATGCATCTATTTGACACATAATACCCAAAATAACTCGGGACATATCTTCTTGATCAAAGCAACCTATTTTTGTGCCCAAATAGGTCTTTGATATTGTGCGAACTTCTTCACATAGTGCGACACTATCTTCTAGTGCTTTAACAGCGATATGTGTAGGCTGAGTGCCTACTTTATCTGTGTTAGTAGTCAATGGTACGATAGTAACATTGCTACTATACTTATTGTTATTATTGTTTGATACAATAATAACTGGTCTTTTTCCTTGTGTCGTATTACCTGCTTGAACAGGTAATTGACACCAGAACACGTCACCGTGTTCAATTTGGTCTGACATTCTTATAAAAGCCATATTTACCTCCTTACAATGTAGTATAAAAAAAGACGTAGCACTTAAAATGGTGCTACATCTGTATTTTTAAAGCTCTCAAGAGTTTCGATATCCCTTAGAGCATAATTAAACTTATAACCGTGATCATCTCTAGTTATGACCACTTTATATATATGACCTATAGTTAGGACGTCGGCTAAAGTGCCTTTATCCCCTACTTCTAAGTCTTCCTGCTCTGCTAGAGCATTTGTAATTGCTCTGAGAGCGTTTTGCGTATTTTCTTCAAATTCTGGTTTAGCCTTACTTTCTAAGTATAGGTTGTGTATAATTCTTTCTCCAGAATCTACATCTGTATATATTAATTTTAAGTAAGTGTTGCCACTTGTAGCAACTTTTTCTTCAACCTCTTGTAGTTTTACTGTATGTACTCCTTCGCGTACACCCCTTGTGTAATCTACTTCTGGTAGTCTTGTTTTTAATTTTAAATCTAAACTCATTTTGAGCCTCCTTCTCTTATTTAACGCATAAGTGCAACAATATATATTTAAAAGAAAAATATTTTTTCCTTCAAAAAAAAAGGAAAAAATATTTTTTAACTAAACTATTTTATACAGATTATAAACTGTATATCTGTATCATTGAATACATTTTCAATAATACTCTTAACTTGATCCCAGTCAAGTCTATCTAAGCCACAACCTATCAAAGGCATGGCTATATTTTTAATATTCTTTTGTAAAGCTATATCTCTCATTTTAATGAGAGATTTTTCTAAAGTATTATATGTTGGCTTATGCCAATATTTTTCTTTTGTAACTAAATTAAAGACTGTATTTTCTAAAATACAGTCTCCATTATCCCAACTGTAAGTTGGGTATTTATATTTCAATATGCTACGCATATTAAAATGTTTATTAAACTGAACAGCTATCCCAGCACCTAGAGCGAAGTCACTACTGATGCAATGTGCTAAATAGCACTTGTTTTTAAAGCTGAATAAATCAGCTTTAATAATTTTTATTTTCATATCAATTACCTCCTTGAATATATTAAAAAAAAACCAAAGTTCAAGAACTTTGGCTTTGGTTTTTTTTGAATTAGAGCCTATTGTCTAAGCTCTAATTCGTATTTAAGATTCATTTCTTTCTGAGAGATCTTTCTCGAGATTCGAATGAATCTTTCTTCAGGGCAAGTATGCTCTGCTTTAGGATTATATAGCTCTTGGCAGTCTGGACAAACCTTCTTCAAAGGCTTAATGCCATGAGCTCTATAGAACTTAATCTGTTCTATAATTTCCCAGCGAGATAATCTCTCAGATACTAACTCATATTCACGAGCTAGATTATAGCATTTCTGCCAATCTATATCTGAGATTTCTCTATATCCAGAGATAAACTCTCTATTTTCAGCCAAGACTGAATCTATATACTTAGATTCTTCTTTCTTCTTGGCGTAGTTTTCTCCTGGGGAGTTTCTAGTTATAGCCTCAGTGTTCTGAGGATGCCATATAAAGCGATTTTCTTTTGTACCTAGATATATATCTATACTATAGCCTTCAAGCTCGGCTATTTTGTATATATATTCTAGAGCTTGCATGGCTTGGTCTGAAGGTGTATCTAGAAGTGTGATAGCTTCTAAATTACCTTTCATTAATAGCTTATAGAATAATTCCTTAGAGGCTCTCTTATAAGCTGGGAACCCCAAGCTCTGAGAATAGTCTCTAATGCTTTTATCTTTAGAGATAACTATAACATTACCCACGAAGTATGAATCGGCTTCTGGGAGCATTCTCACTTGTCTAGCAAGTAATCTAGGTACTCCTTTAGATCTAGTCTCTATAATGTGAGTGTTTTTCTTTTGTTCTTTTTTGTTTTTGTTTTCTTTAGTATTTAATTCAATATTTAATTTAGTCATCATATATGACTCCTTTCTGGCAGTTTAACGACTTGCTCGGTCTATTTTTCTCCTTGAATGGAGGCATACAGGTCAAGGCAACCAGCTCTTAGGCTCTAAGTCTGAGAGTTTACTCGAAAGACTTCGAGTCTTAGAGATGGTTTTTATATAGCCTTGTACCTGCATGCTATAATGAGAGGTGAAAAAGAGACGTGTATTTTTAGTCCCCCTTACAAACTAAGTCTGAAAAAATGTCAATTTTTTTAGACAAAAAATGCGATTTTTTGAAATTTTGGGTTTCTAAAAATCGGGGTAATATTATGTTAACTTTTCTATTATATAATTATATTATTATATATATATATATATTTATATCTATATATATAATATGACAAAAAGTGACAGGTAGTTTTAAAACTATATGACAAAAAATGGCAGATTATATATATATTAGTATATATTTTATATATATTTTTATAAAAATAAAAAAAAAGTTTTTTTTTACCTGCAACTTGTTAACGTAATACTGTAACTTTTTTAAGAGAGAGACAGAGAAAAGCCAGAAATATCAAGGGCTAGACCCCTGAAACCCTCTTAATTTTTTATGTAAAGGTACCATAATATTTTTTATGGTAATCACTTATGTTAACGTCTCTTCGAGATACCTTACGAAGTAAAATACTCCACCGAAGGTAGCGATACTTGCGAAGAGTAATATGCTAGCGTAGCACACTATGCTTACGCAGTGGAATCTTTCCCCACCACCGAGAGTTAATATATTTCCTCAGTATTCAGCACCTCCTTTCTAGATGTGCTTAAATAAACTCAGAATGGATTCTGAGCTTATTTAAACACGGTAGGGTATATTTACCCTACCTATGTAATTTAATTAGATTATTTCTGAAATCTTAATTTTTTTCATATATCTTGTAGTATACAATAAATGGTTATTATAATCAGAAATGAGTTGTTCCTTGTATTCTTCAAAACCAGGCTCCTTATCATATCCATAGAAATATAAATCTTCTAGTGCATGTTCTAACATTGCTTCAAACCTTTTGTTATGGTATTCAACTCCCCTAAACATGTGAGCATATGAGCATGGTTTATGACCCTGCTCTATTAAAGAATTTATAAGATCCTCAGTATCACTATACTTATTAGGGTTATATATATAATCCCCTAAGTCAGTGATGACATAATGTGTTGGACCATGTTTCCAAGTCCCTTCATCTGTGGTGAACCAAAAGGCTTTCTCAGCCTTAAACTTTTTATTATTTAATTTTTTGTATGTATTCATAATACACCTCTTTCTCCTATTTAACGCATAGGTGCTAAATTATATTTGAGACAGTTTATAGACATGTCTCAGGTCTGGCATATTCAATTATTCTGAGATCTTGAATCTCTTATTACATCTTGCTTTTAGTCCTTTAGTATGTAGAAGCTTAGCGTTGTAGTCTTCTTTATACTGTATTTTATACTCTTGTATATCATCATGAGAGCCACACATATATAGCTCTTGTAGTTTAATATTTAATTCTTTTTTAAGCCTTTCGTTATATTTTTCCACTACTCTATACATGCTTATATATGTACATGGCTTATACCCTTCTCCTATTAGGAACTTTATAAACTCCTTAGCACTAAGCTTAGTATCTGAAAATTCATA
This sequence comes from Clostridium sp., assembly GCA_024409095.1. Classification (GTDB taxonomy): domain Bacteria; phylum Bacillota; class Clostridia; order Clostridiales; family Clostridiaceae; genus Clostridium. The sequence continues at coordinate 46,085 of JAKSUK010000001.1, read as the reverse complement.
AGCTCCTTGATTAGTGATGATATAATGATCTGGACCAAATGCCCAATCTCCTTCATTTGTAAAATACCAATAGAACTTATCAGCCCTATATTTTTTATTTTTAGTGTTTTTCATAAGTTTTATTCTCCTTTCTTCATTATTATTTAATGTAGATGAAGAGCTTTGTAGCTCTCCATCAAACAAGCTTAGTTGCTTGTATTCAGTTGGTTTCTTAATTGTTTTATTATGTATGTGTATGTAGATATATCCTATATCTCCTACAAAGACTCTATAGGATTTATTTGAAGCTTTGAAGTATATAGTAGTACCTTTAGCTCCTTTATAGAATTTAGCTGGGACTCTAGTCTTACCAACAATGTTGACCACTAGTTCATCTTCAGTATACATATGATTCATCCAGTCTATATCTGTAGGCTTTGAGATATATATCTCTTCATACCTGCTTTGTAGATGGACAGCCTTCTTGCCTTTTTGTCTTTTGTAATAATCTTTAGTGACATCTACCCATGTCATGCTATCTCCTCCTTTCGCATTTAATTTTGTTTTTGGATCGTTAATCTTATTCATAACAATCACTCCTTTCTATAAAATATTTGAAGTTTTTTACTATCACTCCCTTCTATGAGGGGGTGGGTTTAAAACTCCATATATTACCTTCTATACGATATATAAATATATCTCTTTTTTATTTTTTGTTTGTTTTAAAAACAATACTCAACAAACCTATAAAAATAAAAATTGCATCTTGACTATAATTGCATCACATGCTATAATAAACTTAGGAGGTGAATTATGCCATTCAAAACAGAAACAAATCCACACGTAAAACTTACGAGAATGGACGTAGAGCGAATAAAAACATTAATTAAACAAGGAATACCTGCAAAAGATATTGCAAGCGAATTTAAGGTACATCCTTCAACAATAAGCAGAATAAAAAGGAGCAAAACATGGAAATAACATTAACAATAACAAAGACTGAAGATGACAAACTACAAATAACATCTTCAGCCCCAGCCAATGTATTGGAAGTATTAACAATGACATTCACAGCACAATTGCATCTTATGAATGCATTTATAGATGCAATCAAACCGACAATAACTGAAGAAGAGCTTCAGACATTAAAGGAAGACTTATATGACAAATATAACGCAGGAGCATCTAACATCCTATACTTATATCTACCTGATCATGAAATGCACCCAGATTTGACTGTAGAGGCAATGAAGGCTGCTGAAGACAAATACATGTCTGAAGTAGTAAACAAAAACAAAAAAACCAAAACTCAAACCCCTAGACAAACATCTGGAGATGCAATATAATGGAATCAACCAAACCAACCCCATCCCCACAACCAATCTATAGAGACTTCTCAAAATGTCCGAGGTGTAAAAACCCAACCAAGAAATGTACAGCCATCTCAGGAACACCTTCAGAATATTGGCTAGAGTGTACGAACCCAGGATGCAATACGTACATAAATACGTATATACCCCAAGAGCATCAAGTAGCCGTACACAAAGATAGCACATTAATCAAAGGTAATTTCGGAGGGTACGGATCTGGAAAGACAACGACATCAAGAGAAGAGCTTTATAAGCACATCTTTATAACACCATCAGGGACATCATTAGTAGGGGCTAACGTAACAAGCCAGTTTGAACAAACAATTAAACGTGATATAGAGTACGATCTACCGAAAGACTTCATAGCAGCCTCTTCAGCAATGAAAGCTTTCTATGATTTCCAGAACGGGCATAGACTACTATTCAGACCGTTCGATGACGTAGATAAAATAAGATCCTACAATTTAACGTTTTTCTTAATTATAGAAGCCTCAGAATGTAAAAAAGAGGTTTATACACAGCTTAAAACACGTTTAAGAAACACAGCAGCAGGAGTTCAAAAGAAGGATAAAAACGGAGACCCAGTTTTTAAGAATAAAAACGGACAGATGATCCCAGTAATGTTATCAGATTGGAGAAATGGGGTAATAGAATCCAACCCAGACTCAGGGTGGATAAGGACTGATGTAGTTTTAAAAGCTGGATTTATACATAAACATGGGCAAATCCATGACGATTTTTATGTAGATCCAAAAGATAGAGATCCCTTTGTATCAGTGCACATTACTACATCAGATGTAAATGCTTATTTACCTGATAACTTTGTAGAGCAAAACTCACAAGGAAAGACGATGTGGTGGATTCAGAAATACTTATACGGGTCTTTTCAGTATGCAGCAGGGCTAGTATACCCTAATGCAATAAATCACGTTATAGAAGATTTTCAAGTCCCTAAGCACTGGAAAAGATTAGTAGCGTATGATTATGGTTTGAGTGATGACTCAGTTTATCTTTTAGCAGCAATAGACGAAGAAAAAGGGCAAGTTATAATATATGATGAATATGTCACGAACAATAAAAACATAGCAGAGTTAGCTGCAGCTTATTTTGAAATAACAAGAGACATACCTTCAGGAGGTATGGTCGGTCCACCTATAATAGATCCTAAATCAGGTTCTAAAAGAGATTATGACAAAAAAGCTTTAGCAGATCACTTTCTAGATTATAATATAGCCTTTAAACCAGGAGCGATTAATAAAGATGCAAGAGTTTTTAGAACTAACACTTACATAGAGTTAGGTTATTTAAAAATTATGCGTAAGTGTAAATATTTAATAAACCAACTTAGAGAATACAAGTTTAAAACAGAGGGATCAGATGAGCAGATGTTTACAGACAAACCTGTAGACAAAAACGATCACGCAATAGTTTGCTTAGAGTGGATTCTGATGGAACTTCCAGCAGACCCTAGAAACTTAGTCTACGGTATCTATAACAAAGACGCCAAAGACTTAACACTCTCAGACAACACTAAAAAAGAACAAGAATACGCAGTATGGTTCTTTGAAGATACAGACGATAATGAAGACAGTTTCATGTCACCAGTTTTTGATTAGGAGGTATAAAAAATGGATTTAGATTCAGAAGAATTAGAAGCTACACGTAATCTTTCTCTATTTGACACAAGATTCGAAATAGCACATACGTTACCAGAAGGTGTAGAAACTTTAAATGTTCGTATACCTAGACGTAGTACAAAACATTCAGCAGGGTATGATTTAACTACACCACTATCTGTTACAGTCCCAGCGAGGGGTAGGGTATTAGCACATACAGGACTTACAATATTTATGCAACCAGATGAATATTTACAAATTACACCTAGATCTGGCTTAGCATTAAAAAGAGGTCTGACAGTTTTAAATACGCCAGGGATTGTAGATGCAGATTATTATCCAAATGAAATAGGTGTAATCCTTTATAATACCACAGACGAAGATATAGTACTAGAAGCTGGAGAACGTATAGCACAAGCGATCTTGAAAAAATATCACGTAGTAGCCGATGACTTACCAAGTAAAAATACTCGTTTTTTAGGATTTGGAAGTACAGGAACTAAGGAGGTAGAATAAATGATTTTTATTTTTACAACCACAATAATATGCATAACATTACTTGCATTACCTGTAATCTTACACACATATCCAATTTGTATCAAAATCTACAAATCTTTTGAAAGAATACATCCACAAGCAGCCTCTATAACTGATGATGAAAAGAAAGCTATTGAAGAACAAAATGCGTTAAGCAATGGTTTAAATGAAGTCATCAGATTCACACAAGACTTTTTAGGAGGTGATATAGATGCCAACGATGAATAGTATTCAAGATAATAGTGCATTAGAACCAAAATCAAATAAAAAAGATAAAGAAACGCTCGCACGTAAAGAACAAGACAAATGCCCTATTAAAATTGAAACATTACAAGAGTATTGGGATCTAATGAAACAACATTATGCTAGAGACCATAAGCGTATGAAAAAGTTAGAACAAGTTGATTCTGGTGATTTCTGGAAAGCTATTAAAGCTAAATTCCCAGAATACCAAATATTACCAGATACAAACTTCATAAGCTATGTTAAAAACAATCTAGTAGCTTCACTATACACAGTAATGAAATCAGCTTCAATTCTTCCTACATCAGACGATGATAAACAAATCTGTACAGAATTAAATATAGCTCTAGACAGAATTTGGAGTATAGGTAATTTTGGACAGTTACAGTTCCAAGCAGGTAGTAATGCAGCATTATTTAATGTTGGATATACTCAAGTAGGGTGGGATGAAACTCTAACAGCAGGAACTGGAGATGCTTTATACAAAGGTAATGTTACTTTAAAAAACATAAACCCTATTAAGTTTATGAGAGACCCTTTCGCCATCTCTCTAGAAACAGCAGGGTATTGTTGTACTTACGATAAGTATCATAAATCTGTTTTCGAAGAAAACAAAGCTTACTCAGAACAGTTTAAATACTATGTATCTAAAATGAAACAAGCAGATGAAGCTGTTCCAATCCCACAACTTCCAGGATCAGACAAAGTGCCTGATAAAGATTATTACACTTTGACTGTATTTTGGGTTAAAGAACACTCTAAACTATACGAAATACACATTATTAACAACGATACAATATTAACATGGAAAGAAATTAAACCAGCTATATTCCCTATAGTACCTTTATATTGTGAAGATCCAGGGGAAAAATTAGTAGGTGTAAGCCCATGTGCAAAGGTTTTTGCTAATAATTCAGCGTTTAATATAATGCAATCTCTAGCCTTAACAGCTGAATTTAGAAATCAAAGACCACCTAAGTTTGTATCAAACCAAGCAGGTCTTAATATAAGATCTTTCAGTAAATACGGAGACGATCCTGATAAAACATTTATTGTTAATGGAGATGCTTCTAAAGCAGTACATTATCAAGAATATCCTGCAGTATCTTCAGCATTACCAGGAAACTTACAAAACTTAATGCAAGGCATTGAGATGGTTTCAGGTGTTGACCAAAGATACACAGGTAGAGATACAGGGTCTATCATTACAACAGGTGGAACAGAAGAAATGTTAAATCGTGTAACAATGATTGACACACCTAAGATAATGAACTACGAGTCTTATACAAAACAATTAACAAGATTAGTTTTACTAAACTTGCTAGAGTATGCACCTAAACGTAAATATATGCGTAAAAAACCAGGTACAACTAAGACTTATGAAACTGTAGAGATAGATTTTCCTAATATCCCAACAGATACTTTGTTTGACTATGAGATTATGATCTCTTCAGATTTGCCAAAAAATAAACAAAAAATAGCAGAAGCAGCTAATTATTTGATGGAAAAACAAATGCAATATAACCAAGCTCAACAAGGTATTCAGTTAATAACTGAAGAAGAATGGTTACAAATGCAAGACCTTCCATTCAAAGAACAAATGCTTGAACGTATGGGACTTGAAAGAATTAACAATGCAATGCAAGATGTCTCTCAAGTGTTATTCCAATATGCTGATCTTGTATCTAAAGGCGTCGCACCTGAAGATGCAATGGCTGCAACAGCAGAAACTCTAGATCAATCTAGACGAGGAATGGAAATACAACCAGACATAAATAACATTATGCCTGAAGCAGCAATGGCTCCAGAAGGGGCACCATTACCTACAGGATTAGGTATGTAATAAACATTATTATTTAAATTTTATCGAATTTTTTCCATTGAATAGAAATTGTAACAAAAATAGTTGCAATTTCTATTTTTTTATATTAAAATGAATTTAAGTAGAACAGGGTGTCCACGTCCCTTAAAAATGTGTGTATAGTTTCTACACTCAGTTGTATGGTCGCCTACATATAATAATAAGGAGTGAATTTTAGGTAGTATGGAAAATGAAGAAATTTCAAATGAGGACTTCTTAAAAGCTTTTGGAATTAACCAAGAAGAAACAGAAGAAACACCTCAAGAAACAAACGAAGGTACTGAAGAAACACCTGCAGAGGAGGTCCCAGCTCCTGAACAAGATGGTGAACAAGATGCAAGTGAAGATAACAAACCTTCAGAAACAACTAACAACAACCAAGACAACACAAAACAAGCACAAGCTTTTGCATTTATGAGAAGCGAATTAAATCAAAAGAACAAAATGCTTAATGATGTTGCAGTAGTATTAGGTTTAGATCCTAAATCAAAAGACAGTATGGCTCAACTACAAACAAAGCTTACAGAAGCTTTAGCTAAACAACAAGGTATTCCTTCAGAGATACTAGAGAAACTTAATAGATTAGAGACTCTAGAGAATGAAAGAAATATTGAAACTATCAGAAATAACGCATTTAATGGGTTCCAACAAGTAAAAAGTAAATTCGGACTAAACGATCAAGAGTTAGAAGAATTTGCTAATGAATTGGTTAGAGATGGTAAAAATCCATTTACACAATCAGTGGACTTATTAACAGAATATAAATTAAAAAATTTTGATAAGTTATTAGAACAAGCTAAACAGCAAGGTATTCAAGCAGAAATGGAAAGAGCTTCCAAAGCAAGTAAGAATGCTTCAACACCAAGTAAAACACATGGTGGAGCTGAAAAAGACGAACCTGAAAAAATTACCACAGTTAAAGGTTTAACTGACTGGTTTAATCAACAGAGTGGAAAATAGATCAAATATTTTTTAAGGAGATGAAAGAACATGCCTGATTTAAAATTAAATTCAAGAGCAGACATCAACTCTTATGTTGAAATGGCTCAAAACGCAGGACCTGGAGTAATCAACCCAGAAGTATTTTATTCAAAACAATTATTAGATACTATTAGATATGATGCTTCAGACTATGTATATTATAGATTGGCAGATGCAGCACCAATACAAGAAAAAGCTGATAAAATTATGATTAGAAGATGGGCTCCATTACAAGCTCACACAGAACCATTAGAAGAAGGTATCCCACCTATGTCAGATAAAGGATCTGTAGAAAAATATGAAATTACTGCTTACCAATATGGTAGATACATGGAATTTACTGATAAAGTAGACTTCAGAGTAGTAGATCCAGTAATTGCACATTATACTAAAGAATATACTTTAGTAGCTATGGAAACTTTAGACTTATTAGCTAAAGATACTTTATTATCTATAGCAAATGCATACTTTGCAGGAGCAGCTAAAAACTTCGAAGGATTAACTGTAGATTCTAAACCAAGAATGGTAGATTTAAGATTAATCGTTTTATCATTAAAGAAAGCATTGGTTAAACCAAGAGCTAATGGTAAATTCCATGTAATCGCAAGTCCAGAATTCTTCTATGATATGATCTCAGACCCAATCGTAGAAAAATACATGACAATCAACAATACAACTAAAACAATGTATGAAAACAGTATGTTAGTTCCTATGTTTGATATGGAATTCTATGAGAGTTTCTTAACTCCAACAACAGGAGAATTCATCAAAGATGGTAAACAAGCATTAAGAATTTATAGATTTAACGCAACAACAAACGACTATGAATATGCTACAATTGACGAAGATACAATGGTATCTGGTGAAAAAGTATTCAAAGTTGAATCTGGATACGTTAAAGATGTTAGAACTGGAGACAATGCTTCTTATATTCCAAATCAAAGAATCTGGGATTTAGATGCATACAATGCAGGACAAGGAGACATCGAAACAGCAGGAGCTTGGACAGAATTCAAAGCTCAACACGTATTAGTTGTTGGTAAAGATGCTTTAACAAAATCAGGATTAACTGGTGAAGAATCAGCTAAAATGTATGTTAAAGAAAAAGGAAGTGCTGGTGTCTTAGATCCAATCGATCAAAGACAATCTATAGGATTCAAAATCAACTCAGTTGGATTTGGTTCTACAAGATTAGAAGCAGTTGTTGATTATATTTGCGTACCTAGCCAATTAAATGCTCTTTAATAAATAAGGAGGGTTGCTATAATGGCAGCAAATAAAAACGCACAACCAATAAATGAAACAATAAATATTACTACAGCTGAAGCAGCTATGGCTATGCAAAATAGAGAAATAGTACAAGCTTCAGCTCGTAGAAAAGAATTAATTAAATATTACAAAAGTGAACCTCAAGTTGCTACTTATGTTTCACCAATGTATAGACCACACTTTGGAAATGTGATGACTGTTACTATTAATGGTGTCAGCATTAGATTCCCAGTAGATGGTTCTAAACAAGTAATACCAGCCACTTTTGCCGATGAAATTGAAAGACGCAGACGCAATATTGACAATATTGAAAGAAAACAAAAAAGAATGGCTGCAGTCAATGAAAACGAAGACAAAGGTTCAGCAGGTTCGTTAAGCTTATTTTAATGAATTATAAATGTAGAGGTAAGGTAACACTTACCTCTATTTTTATTTAGAAAGGAATGATAATATGAAAGTAAATACACAAGTTTCAGGATTAAAAAATACAAACATAACTCCATCTAAAAACTTAGGAACTAAAGTAAACACAATAGTACCAGGTACAGCAGAACATCCTTCTAACATCAGCTCTGATGCTCAATTAGGGTATAAAAAAGTAACAGATGTATTACCTACACAAGTATCAGGTGAAGTTCATAATACAAACTATATGGGTATTAATGATGAAGGAATGGACATCAGAGAAGCTAAAAAAATAACAGGTAATGAATTAAATGTTGAAACAAACCCAACAGCATATTTTGCTAAAGACTCAATACTAGCAGCATCTAACACTTTAATCGCAGAACAAGAAATGGATAAAAAAATAAAAAATAGAGGAGCTTCAGAAGGTGGAGATGCACCTATAGAAAGTTTTAATATCGATTTTGGTGCTTATGATGAAACAGAAGAAGCAGTAGTAACTCTAGGTGAACGTGGACTTAATATGTCAATAGAAACTAAAGAAGGTGTTCAACTAGTTAATTTATCTAATAGATCATACACTGAATATACTGTTACATCAAATTTAATTGGGGCATTATGCACTGCATATTTAAAGGAAGGTGAGAATGTGTTAAGTTCTCATAACTTTTCTTTAAATGTTACAGAAGTAAATAACAAAGTGTATATTAAATTTGACCCAAATAAACGTAATATAACAGGTTCATATGTTTCTGACAGATGGGAAGAAGAAGCTTAATAATATAAGGAGGTAATGTAGAATGCTTAAACAAAAAATGGTAGATTTATTTAATGAAAAACTAGCAGGAGAGATGTTTGAATTCTCAGAAGTTGTATCATATTTTGATTTAGTTATAGATGAAATAAATGCTGATTTAAGCTCTACATTTCCAACTGTTTCTGAATTTAATAGAGTAGACTTTCCAGATTATAAATTAGAAGAGTATATACAATATGATGAAAATGGAGACTTTGTCAGAGATGACCAAGGAGAGATTATTGTAGATTGGGATGCTTTAGCAGCAGTTTATAATAATTATGATGTTATCCCAGAAAAATATATACGCTCAGTTATAATACCTGGAGCTGCTTATAAATGGTTTAGTGTTGATGAAGAAGGTGCATCTACTGCACCTTTATTCCAACAAGAATATGAAAAGGCAAGATTTGAGATGCTACGTGATTATATTGATTTAGTACCTTACGAATTTCAAAATGATTTAACAGGAGCTATCTCAGATCCTTTTTATTATCATAAACTAAGAAGAGACTCAGAAACATTTGGAGTGTTTTAAGGAGGTAACTTATGGCATATGAAAAACGTAAAACACAACAATTCAAAACGTTTAACAGACAACGTAGAATACAATACAGTGATGATTCCTTTGCTTCAGGAATGAACTATGTTACAAAACCTTTAGATACAGGCTTTGTAAGAAACATAGTTAATATGGATTTAAGTTCTGACGGAACTTCTATAACACCTAGAAAAGGTTTAAGAGTATTTGAATACGCAGAAAATATTTCTAGCACATCTTATGAAGATTTAAAAAATTATAATATAATGGATGCAGCAGAAATAGCAGAAGAAGATGGTAATACTTATAGACAAATAATTTTAGGAAAACCAGTAATTAGTAATTCAGACGTTATTAAAATTGGTAATGTAAAATTAGTAACAGTATTACCTATACAAAAAGAAATTAGATTATTTGATAAATTAGATTTACCAGATTATGAAACTTATGTAGAAGATTTTTCAGATTATGATTTCTTTTTTAAATGTCCTAATGAAGCAGATATACACAATATAGAATTAGAAGATACAAGTACATTAGCAGATATAATAGGAACAAGATTAACAGCAGAAGGTTTATCTAAATTTTATTGTTTCAGACGTCATAAGACAACTAAAAAAGTAGAATTAGTGTTTACTACATTAACACAAAATCCAGTAAAACACTATACTTTCCAAGTGTTAGCTCCTCAAAATATAAATGCTTATAATGCAAGACTTGCTATGTATAATATGTTAATGGAAGATCCTTATAGCTTTGTAGATGATTATAATAGTTCTTCTTTACAATTTATGGGAATATACGCTATTGATAAAACTACAGGAAAACAATGTACACCAAACTATATACAAGGTAATTATAAATATAGAATGAACTATTCTACAGCAAGAAATCAAAAATATAAAGTAGTTTGGGAATGGAAAACACCTGTTGATGATACATTTAAATTACTTAAAGAAGAAGTATTTACTTTCTCAGAAGCTACCCCAAGAGCTATGGAATTAGATACAAACTTCGCAGACTATTCTGTAATATTAAGAGTTCAATGTTTTCCACATGAACCAAATGCTAATATAGTACGTTTAAAAACATTTGGCTCAGCACCTAAGAACCCTGCGAATGGAGATAAATATTATGATGATGATAGAAGACGAATATTCACTTATAGTAATGGTGCTTGGGATGACGGTGTTTATCCAAGAACTTCAGAGAAATATCAAAGAGCTGATGATGCTGATACACTATATAGATGGGTTGGAACAAACATGGAAAAAACTGATGAATTCAGTTATATAGCTAGTAATGCAATGTTATACAACATTAAGTTTAGTGAAACATATGATGACTCAGTACAAAATAATGAATGCATTAATTATGATTTAAGTACTTGTAAAGGTTTAGTAACTTGGGGACAAAGACTATGTGCTTATGCTCCAGATAAAGCACCTAACATGGTGTTTTATTCAGAACCTAACAATCCTGCATGGTTCCCATATCCAAGAAACGTATCATTATTTAATGAAACAGTTATTAAATGTGTACCTTACTTAGATTACTTATTAGTATTTACAACAAGTGCAATCTACAGAGTTACACAAGATAACACAGGAGATTCTTGGACAGAACAATGTCTACAAAAGAATCTTAATATTAGAGAGTGTGATACACAGTTTATAAAAATAATTAAGAACATGGTGTTCTTTAAATCAAGCAATTATTTTTATATGGTTGTACCAAATACCTCTTCAGTAACAGGATTAACTGTAGCACCTATTTCAAATAATATTGAAAACTTATTAGATGCTTTTGATGATTCTGTTAAAGATATTTTTAAAGAAATGTATGATAATCCATTAGCATATAATCTTGTAGACTTCAGAAACCATGTTGATTATAAAAATGTTTATAATGTTTATACATTTAAAACAAGTAATAACCTATATATTAATTTTTATTTAATATATAATATAGCTACAAGATATTGGTATAGTTATATTATTCAAAGCGAGGATTTAATTAGAACGTATAAAATAGACGTAGCAGACGTTAATATATACTTAACAAAATTATTTGGTATAGACGCTTTTGATAACTTACGTTTTGGATTACAGTTTTTAAAATATAACAATAATCGACAAGATTTTCAAATAAAAGATAGATCAAATTATAATGATGACGTAGAAGGTTTATACTTTAAACAACTTGTTTATAAAAATTATCAATATATTGATACAGGTTATAGAGAGCATAACTCAGACTTTAAGAAGAGATTTAGAGAGCTACAATTTAAATTAAATAACACATCTCAAGTAGATTTAAAATTCTATACTAAATTTATGATAGATGGTTATGAAAGACAAATGGATGGTCATTATGAGACTAGAATTATTGTAGATCCTGAAGATGTTAGATACGGTGAGATTGTATATGAAAAAGTATATACTGAAAAAGAAGGTAAATATGTGCCAGGCTCTACAGTTCTAGGTGCAACACCTTTAATACCAGTAACTAGACAAAATACAACACCTACAGGTATAACAGCTAGATTAGGTATAAGCCCTATATTAACACCTATGTTAGGTACATCTGAATCTTTCAATAGTGTTAATGAGCGTGAAATAATACCTGATGTAGATACATCTAATGTTTCTATAGAGTACGAACATAATCCTGATGAACAAATATATGATAAAAATTTATGGAAATTAGACGTATCAAGTTTCCCAGAAACAGTATTTTGGAAAACAAGATTTCCAGTATCTGGTAAAGGATATACACCAAGATTAAAGATATTAAATACAGATCAAGAAGATTATGAAATACTTAATATAAACTGGGTATTCCGTAATTTATATTCTAGATAGGAGGTATATTATATGGCAGAAACTTATAGATTTCCAAAGATAGCTTATGATCCAACAGAGAAAGCTAGAGGTATTGTAACAGCTGATGAATGGAATCAAATAATGTTATTACTTAGAAATGGTTTAAACACTATCAGTGAGTACTTAAATGCATCTTATAATGATAGAGTAACTCTAACAGATTTAGGTTCTACAGAAGCTGGAAACTCAGGATCTAAATTAGTAGGTATAGATCCTATACCAGGATTAGAAGGTTGTACAAATGTTAATGATGCTTTAAGAACTTTAAGAGATCAATTAGACCAAGTTGTATTAGGACAAATACCTGATGGTTCTATTACAGGTGATAAACTTATGAATAATATTAATATCACTAAAGGTATTACTATTAATGGTGTAAACATTCTTACACAAGGAAGTATTACACAAAATACAACTGGAACAGAAACTAATAAAGTTCCTTCAGTAAATGCAGTTAAAATAGCTTTAGCAGCTAAACAAAATAAAATCCTTTCAGGAACTGCAGCACCTTCAGGTGGAGTAGACGGAGACGTTTACTTACAATACGTGTAAGGTGGTGATTAAATGGCTACAAGTGGACAATTTGATACAGGAGCCAGAGGAGATAGTAAACAACACAACCTTCAATTTATATGGTGGAGAGAAGCAATAATTGATAATGAAAACGGTTGTTGGTCAAGAATTTATTATAAAGTTGAAGGTCGTGGAAGACCTGGTACTGTACAAACAGACTGGCATGCTTGTTACAATATTAGAGTTACAGGTACAATAAATAACACAACATTACCAAATGTTAATGATAAAGTACAACTACATGATGGAACTAAAGTTATGGAAGGTCATTTTGATGTGCCTCATGATCATTGGGGTAATAATGCAGTTTTAGATGTATACCTTACTGGTTGGATTTATAATGGAGACGTATCAGGACATGAACGTTTTGAATTAGATAATGTAGACAGATGGGTTAAATTTAATTGGGCATATTGTTCAGCAGTCTCAGTTACTGCAGCAACTTTTAGTTGGGGAGCTACAGACAATGTAAAACAAGTAAATTATTTAATAGAAGGTCAAAGTGAACAAGTAGGTCAAAGTAATATATATGCTACAAGTGGTGGTTTTACTGTGTATAATTTAAAGCCATATACAGGTTATTCAGTAAGACTTAAATTATTAAGAGCATCCAATAATACATGGAGTGACTGGTCTTCACCTATACAAATTAGAACAAAACCTTCAGCAATAAACATTACTTATAAATCTAGAACAAAGAATTCAATGACATTTTATGCAGAATCTACAACACACTACTATGAGGAACAATATAGAATTAATGGTGGAGATTGGAAATGGTATGGATGGAATAATCAAATAGCTTGGGATGGTTCTAAAACAAAAGGTAATTTTACAATTACAGGATTAGAAAGTGCCAAAGAATACACAATACAAATAAGAGGTAGATATGATAGTGGTGCTTGGGAAAACAGTAATTCATGGACATTCTGGACACAAGCTACAATAACAGGTAACCAAACTCCAGAAGCTACTAGAAAGTATAACTCAGATCAAGCTGAGATTAACATGAATATTAATGTTGATTGGCTTTATTGGCAATATAAAATTGACAATGGTAACTGGAGTAGTAATATCACAGGTTCTCCTAAAAAGGTTATAACAGGTTTAACACCTAATAAAACTTATTCATTTAAAGTTAGAACTTATAAAAAGAACTATGCTGAATGGGTTGAATCAGATCCATTTACAGTAAGAACTGTACAAAAAATAACATCAACAATGTGGTTATCAGACCTTAAAGCTGATACTATAACTGTTAATAGTTCTGCTTCAGGAGCTACAAGTTATTCAACAAAATATAGATATGGTGTAGACAATTCAGGAGTTTGGAGTAGTTGGGATACTAAAAATACTTTTACAAATCTAAAAATAAAAACAAAATATGTAGTACAAGTAGAACATGTTAATGCATATAATAATGAAAAAAGTTATGCATATATATACCCAACAACTAAAGATATAGCTAGAATTAGTAATATACCTTCAACATGGAATATAAATAATTCAATAACTTTAGATATAAAAAATGAAGCTAATTGTACTATGAACCTTTATATAGTGTATAATAATACTGAAATAATTGGAAGAAGTAAAATAACTTTAAACAATGGTAAATACACTTTAACACTTTCAGAAACAGAACAAAATACAATAAGAAATCAAACTATTAAAGAAAGTAATCCAGTAATCTACTTCAGACTTAAATCATATAATGTTAATTATATTGCTGCAGATTCTGATAAAGCTGTAAGCTTAACTGATATAACAAGAGCCTATATAAAAGTCAATGGCACATTCAGACGTGGTACAGTATTTTATAAAGTTAATGGTACTTGGAAAAGATGTATACCATATGTAAAAATAAACGGAACGTGGAGACGTTCATAAGGAGGTAAGATATGTTACATGGTGATAATACTATATGGCATGGTAGAATGCCTGGAAAAGATATTATAGATAAATTAATATCTATGATCAGAGGTAAAGCTGATAAAATCCATGATCATGAAATTAAAGATATAATTGATTTTGATTCACACAATCATGATGATCGTTACTTCAATAAAGAAAAACATGAACTTAGAGATTGGTATTCAGGAAATGGAAACCCAGATTTTCAAGTAGGTTTAGAAGGTGACTTTTATTTAGATGTTGTTAATGAAAAGGTTTATAAAAAGATACAAAATAGTTGGGTTGAACAATTCACAATGAAAGGTGAACAAGGTGTACAAGGTGATGTAGGTCCTCAAGGACCTCAAGGACTTAAAGGTGAACAAGGCGATACAGGACCTCAAGGACTTAAAGGTGAACAAGGTATTCAAGGTATCCAAGGAGAACAAGGTATCCAAGGTATTCAAGGTGAAATAGGACCTGAAGGACCTCAAGGACCTGTAGGAGAATCTTATTTTGTTACATTTGAAGTAGATGATAGTATGCAATTAGTAGCACATTATGCTGATGACTTCAGACAACTATGGTTTACTTTAGATGATAATGGAACATTGTGTGTTGAGACAACAACAGGTAATTCTCAGATTATAGGTAACGTTGCTACTAAAGCTTATATAGACCAAGTCATTAGAGAGAATGTAATAGATGTAGTAGGAGGTGCATATTAATGTCAACTTTAGCTACAATATTTAAAAATATAGCTGATGCTATCAGAACTAAAACAGGTAAAACAGATTTAATACATCCTGAAGATTTTGCTGAAGAGATAGTTAATATCCCTTCAGAAAAGAAATATACAGGTTCTTTAGATGTAGAAGGTTTAAGAAGTTTAGGTTATGATGAAGAAACAATAGCATGGTATAATTCTGTAGTTGATTGGGATGAAGAATATAATGATGTATATGTTTTAACAGATTTAGATTATGAATTAGCACAAACATATAATAAACCCGTTTCTTGTTATGGTAATAGAACATGTAGATTTATAGGTTACTCAAATATAACAACATCTACACCTGCAACTCATTTTAGGTATAATTATAGTGCTATAACTATTCCTAAATTCAATATAGCATCTTCTGTAAAGAGTCTTTCAACTGTATTTGAAAGTAGTTCATCTCTTATTACAGTTCCTAAATTCAATACAAAAAACATAACAGATTTTTCAAGAATGTTTTATGGATGTACAAGTCTTAAAGCAGTACCTAATTTTGATACAAGTAAAGCCACTAATTTTTCAAATATGTTTTATAACTGTACTTCATTAAAACAAGCTCCTGACTTTGATTTTCAAAACGTAACAAGCACTCAGTATATGTTTTTTTGCTGTTATAGTCTAAAACGTTTTGAAATGAAAACAAGAACAAATTCATTAACAAATGCAAATCAAATGTTTCAGTATTGTCAAAGTTTAGAATATGTAGATATGGAACTAGCAAGCCCACAAACAGTTTATAATATGTTTCAAGGCTGCTCAGCTTTAGTCTCTGTTAAATTAAATACATCTAATCTACAAAATTTCAATGGAATATGTAATAATTGTGGTAGTTTAAAAAGTTTATATTTAACAGATTGTGGCAATGCAACAGCTATGCAAACAGGTACTACTTCTTCATATATACCTTTCAACTGTCCAGGTTTATCTTATATTAGTGGATTTAAAAATTTAGGTAAATCATACCCAATTACAGACTCCACAACTCTTTTTGATAAATATAATTTAAATCTATCTTATTGTCGTTGTTTAACTTTAGAGTGTGCTTTAAATATTATAGATGATTTGTACGATGTAAATAGTAAACGAAGTACACCAATACCAATAGACACAACTTCATCTTTATATGTTAATTTTCATTCTAATTTACAAAACTTTATTACAGAGGAGTATATAACTATAGCTAATAATAAAGGTTGGAGTATAAGCTTTTTAAATAACTAAAAAAGGAGATGATTAATTATGAGTACACAAGTACCAATAGGTAATGTAGGTTTTATACCTTTAGGAGATTATATTGAAGGAACTTTATATCAAAGATTACATGTTGTAAGACATGATAATAATTTATATTGTTGTTTAAGAGAAACAACAGAAATACCAACAATATTCAGTAATGACTGGATGCTGTTAATAGAAGGTACAAACACATCTTCAGCAGCTGTAATAGATGTTAATTTTGGAGACCTTACAGAATTCCAAAATATACCAAGTGGAACTGATATTACTTATTTATTTCCAGAAGAGTTTCTTGTATTGCTTAAAAATTTAAAAAACAATATGGAATTACCCCCATATATAATTAGATTTAGATTTAAACAAAACAATAGAATGAATCGTGTTTTTAATGTTGACTTTACTTTTGAAAATATTGGTGATACTACAACACTAGGAACAAACACATATGCATTTAATTTTAAAATTCCAGATATAAATGAATTTCATTTAAAAGCAATATTCGGAGTTCATCCTGATTATCCAGATCCAGTAATTCAAAAATACTAAAGGAGGCTATCATGAGTATACAGGTTAAATGGACTAAAATAATTCTTGAAACATTTTTAGAAGAGTCAGGAATAAATAATAGAATATCTTTAGGCGATGAAAAAGCAAAGATATTAGAAGGTATTATGAGAACTAGAATAGCAGGTTGGACACAAGTTAAACAAGCTGAAGAATTTAATATATCTTTAGATACTGTTAAAACTTATGTTAGAGAACTTAAAAGTTTATATGATGCTACTCAGAAAAACAGTCTTATATTACCAGTTAGAAAAAGTTCAAAGAAAGAATTAGAATTAGATGAGTCAAACTAGACTCATCTTTTTCACGTTTTTACAACATTTTTATGCACTTTTTTCACACTTTTGCAAGCAAACAATATAGTATACTATCCTCAGAAAGGAAGTGATTATATGGCAGAGTTTGCAAGTAAAGGTGTTGCAGGAACTGGTTTAGGATTAGGTATTGCAGGTACATCTTTAGGTTTATTAGGTACTGGTTTATTAGGTATCATGGGAAATCGCAATGTAGCTAACAACTATATTACAAGAGAAGAATTTAATATGGGACAAGAGTTAGCTAGAAAAGACTCAGAAATAGCATTATTAAAATCTGAACAAAATACTGAAGTTAAAATAGCAGATGTTTATGAAAGAATAATGACTAGAGTAAATGCTGATGCAAGAGCACAAGCTGATTGGAATGCATCTCAATCTGTAGTTAACGCTCAAATATCTGCAGCAGTAGCTGTAAATTCAAATAGTATTGCTTCATTACAAAACACATGTGATAAGCTTACTAAAGTAGTTATTCCTAATTCTTCAGTATGTCCTGGTTGGGGTGAAGTAAAAGTAACTCCTGTACCAGTAACAACAACTGTTACAACAAGTAACTAGGAGGTAACATATGGAATTAGAAAAAATTGAACATGGTTTAATGGAATACATTAAACATGAAATAGCTAATAAAGCAGATGGCTTAACTAAATTCTTAATTTACACAGGTTTAAATATGCCTAACCTACACATTACCCCGATTCTAGAAAATTTAAAAGATAATGAAATTATTAAGATGACAGGCGTATTTATTGATGATAATCATGTAGATTTAGATTTATTATACAGTGCTGCTAAACAAGCTATGAATCAATGTCGTAATGTAACTTATATGGGCATTAAATTTGATTCTTCAGATATAGATAAGCTATATCAGTACATCTCAAGATAAGACTAGGATTTTTCCTAGTCTTTTTTATTTAAATTGCAACAAAGCCTTTATAAAAATATGAAAGTATATTATAATGAAAATAAGAACACACAAGGAGGTAGCACAGTGACTAATGAAGAATTAATAGTATTAGCTGTTGAACTTAAAGGTAGATGTAACCAGATAGAAGCTAATCAAGAATCAATTAATAACATCATTTCAGAAATCAAAGATGATATTAAAGCTACTAAAAGCCTTGCAGAAGATGTACATATTATGGCAATCAATATGAAGAATATGCAAGAAACTCTAGATGAAACAAATAAAAAAGTAGATTTGTTAAACAATAGAGATTTAGAAGAATATAGAGATACCAAAAAACAATTTAAAAATAATATTATCAGTGGTATCTGTGGAGCTTTAATTCCTTCTATAATCGGAGTAATAGTATGGATTGTAGAATCTTATAAAATAGGAGGTTAAAGTTATGAGTATGGAATTTATAAGATGTGCTCTTATAAGAGCTTTTAAAACATTTTGTCAGACTATAATATCTTTAATAGGTACTGCACAAGTACTTGGTGATATAGATTGGAGAATGGTTTGTAGTGCTAGTTTTCTAGCTGCATTCTTATCTTTATTAACAAGTGTTGTTACAGGATTACCAGAAGCAAAGGAGGACATAAAATGATAAACATTGTACAACAATTATGTCCTGAATATAAATGGAATATTAAATGTCCTTGTAAAATGACTGCAGAGTATATTACAGTGCATAACACAGATAATGATGCTCCAGCAAAAAATGAAATAACATATATGAACAATAACAATAATAAAGTTTCATACCACTATGCTGTAGATGATATTGAAGCTAGACAAGGTATTCCATTAGATAGAAATACTTGGAATGCTGGAGATGGTTTAGGCGATGGCAATATGAAATCTATTGCGATTGAAATATGCTACTCAGCATCAGGTGGAGATAGATTCCACAAAGCAGAAGATAATGCAGCCCAACTTATTGCTTATTTATTAATACAAAGAGGTTGGGGAATAGATAGAGTTAGAACACATAAATCTTGGTCAGGAAAGGATTGTCCACACAGAACAATGCAAGAAGGCTGGCAAAGATTTTTAGATATGATACAATATTATTTAAATGGTAAACAACCTGAACCAAGTGGAGGTGATGAAGAAGTGAGAGTATATCAAAATGGAACTACATCAGAACCAGTATACGCAGACACAGACTGCACAAAGAAAATAGGCTCTTTAGACCCACACGAAAGATGTGACTGTTTTGGAATTTTTAATGATAGAGCTATGGTACGTTACCAAGTAGGTTCATCAAATAATTACAAGATAGGATTCTGTAAATGGCTTGGAGGTGTTAAATAATGGGATGTAAAAAAGGAAAAAGAAAGTAGGAGGTAATTATGGCAAACGATTACAATGATATAAAAATACAAAACCCTTCAAATAGTTCATCATATGATAATAGTTATAAACTATCAATCAAACCAGCAACACCAACATTAAGAGGTACATCAACTAATTATAGTAATGATGGACAAACTAATTTAGGTGGAATAGGTCTAGGAGATCTTTATGGTTTAGATTATGACAGAAATAAAATAGAAAATATCTTCAGACAAGGTACAGATGCACAATATGATGTAATGAAAAGAGAAAATCAAATAGCACAAAATCAATATGCTAATAATCAATTCAATCAACAACAAAGTGCTATAGAAACTTTAAGACAACAACGTAATTCACAAATAGCTTCAGGAATGGCTAGAGGTTTAAATGCAGCACAAGAACAAGGAACTATCCTAGGAGTACAACAAGATGCAATGTCAGGTGCTTTAGAGCTTGCTAATACACAACAAACACAAGCTGATAAAATTGCAGCAGCATATGCACAAAATACTATTGATGCTCTTAAAGAAGCTAACTCTGTTAAAGAAGCTATCGGAAATATATCAGCATCATTATACAACGCTGATATGCTTGGATATACTGGTGAACTTGCTGCAGCAGCAAATATGGATGCTAATGCTGTTAATAAGTATGGTATTGATAAAGGTGCTGAAACAGATCAATATAAAGCTAACCTTGAATATAGAGCAGCTATTGAACAAGCTCTTAAAAATCTTGAAGGTACTCAATATGCAGCTGATAGAAGTCTAGAAGGTACTAAATACAATGCTGATTTAAATCTTGAAGGTACAAAATATAATGCTGATAGTAATTATAATGCTTCAATATATGCATCTGATAGAAACTTAGAAGGAACAAAATATAGTGCAGATAAAAATTATGATGCTTCTGTAGCTGCAGCTAGTATCTCAGCACAAGCTACTAGAGATGCAGCAGCAATAGGAGCAGCTGCAGGTGGTGGTTCTGGAAACTTATCTAAAGATGAAAAATTTATACAATATTGTTATGAAGCTTCCAATGGTGACTATGATGCTATGGTTGCAGCTTTACGAGCTGATAAAACTTATACAAATTCACAAGCTGTAAAAATAGCTAATGCTTATTTTGATAAAACAAATAGTCTTAGTGGTATTTGGTCAAATGTAAAAAACGTTATTTCAAATTTGTCAAGTAATACATCAAGTAATACAAACACAACAAAAACTACAACAAGTAACACAAACAACTCAGCAAAATCTACATTGCCATATAGTAATAATACTGATACTCTATTAAAAATGCGTGGGGTCACACCTATAATAAATTCGAATCCCACTGGAACTCTAAAAATAGGTCATTAATAAATAAGGAGTTATTATTATGTCAAATCCTAATGTATATTATAGAAAAAATCCAATGAGGGCAACACCTGCTACACCTGCTACACCAGCTACACCAGCAACATATGCTACACGAGCAACACCAGCAACACCAGCAACAAAACCCTTAAAATTATCTGATAAATACAGGGCTGTTGTACGAGAAGAACAAAAAGAACAACAAGAAAAACCATCATGGTTAGAGTCTATTCTAATAAATGCTACAGACCCATATGAAGTAAATTCTTTAAGAGATGCTTTTTGGGGCAACTGGAATCCTCGTATTAAAAAATTATCAAATACAGAAAATAAATTTTATGATACTTTCATAAACTGGGCAGATCATTTAGATAAACATCAATTAAAACCTATCAAAGAATATTTCTCTGGAGAAAAATCTCTCTTATACTCAGGTTCTGAAGTACTTCTTAATAGTTTTTTAGCACTAGGAGAGACAGCAGATATTCTTGCTAATCCTGTAAAAGCAGCTAGATACTCATTAATGGGTGTTGAAAAAGATGATATTCTTACAGCTATTAGAAAAGCAACTATAGGAGATAGCAAAGGTATTCATGATTACAATATAGATGTAGAAAAAACAATAAAAAGTTTTAATGAACGAGGATATGGGCCTTTAATAAAATCAGAATTAGCTACATTATATGCAATAGATTCTCCAGCTGCAACACCTCTATCAGTGTTATATGGTTTAAACTCTATTGATGAAGAAGATTTAATTGGACCTTTAGAAATAGTTAAGGGACCTTTAAAAATAACTAAAGGTGTTACTAATTTTGCAGCTAATACGTTAGGTGAAATCTATTCAGACCCTGTTACTCTATTGGGTAAGGCAGGCAAAGGCGTTACAACAACTGTAAAATCTATAAATAATTTAGCTGATGTTGCTAAAATAACTAAAGATCCTAATGTTCTTAAACTTGCAGCCCAATACAATATACCAGAAGAATCTATTGTAAAGATATTTAAAAAGTACGCTAAAACAGGACAAGAGGTTCTTGGAGATCCTGTAGCATATAAAAAGCTTTTAGCAGACATAAAACTTACAGGAGAAAAGAATATTAAATCTGACATTATAGCAAATCATTTATCAAATATTGTAAAAAATAAAATAGATAAAGCTGATTTAAATTTAAAAGGAGCTATGCCTGAAGCATTAAAGAATTCAATAGATGATTTTGGTAAAGTTATTCTTCAGAAACAAGCAGATGATATTATAATGTCTTTAGGTAGATGGGGACAAGTTTTTAATAATGTTGTAGACAAAGTTGCAATATACGCAGAACTTCCAGTACTAGGAGGTTCTGTGTCTTGGTTAAAAAATTCAAAAGTTGTTAATGTTCTTAAAAATAATTTAATTAAAGCACTAGATTTAAATGAGATTAATAGTATACTTGCAAAAGATTTAAAAACAAAAAATGCTGGTGTAAATTATACTGCTAATAGAATTGTAGATATTTTTAAACTAGCAGGTACTGAAGGTTCTGATAGTGCTTCATTGAAAGCCAATGGGCTTGGGATATATCTTGCTTCTAATCAAAAAAGTTTAAAAGAAAACTTAGAAGCATTCCTTGAAAACTTAGAAGAAGGTACAATCAATTCTTCAGCAAAAGAATTTTTAGAATCTTATTTAAGATCTATAAAATCATTTACAGATACTAAAGTAGATTTTGAAACATTTATAAAAGAATTAAAAGAATTAGAAGAAGCTTATAAAGCTTTAGATGGTGTTGTAGATCCTCATGTAGCAGAATATATAAGAGCTTATGAAGAACTTTTTGAAAATGCAAAGAAAATAGACACTATATTAGCTAATAATGCTTTAGAAAAATCTATAATGGATTCTAATAAAACATTATCAGAATTAGCAAACTTTAATGTTAATAGATTATTTAATGAAGATTCTATATTAAACATCATTAGAGCTTTAGAAAATAATGACCCAACCATATTAAAAAATGAGGACTTACTGGATCTTTTAATGCCAGAAATCACTATAAATTATACAAATCTAAAAATGATGTATTCTGAACATCAAATGTCTGTACAAGAAATAAATACTTATATAGATTGGGCATTAGAAGAAGCTGGTGTATCTTTAAAAGTTCGTAAAGAAATTTTTGGAAAATTTTTTACATACTTCTATGCTGTAGAAAATAATGATAAAGCTATTGCTACAAAGTATTTAAAACATCTTAAAACAACAATGTCTGAAGAAGCTTATAACATATTTGATAGTATATTAAATGGGTATGGATTCAGTGTAAGAAAAGCAAATCCAGAATATTTAGATTTCTTTAAAAAATTACAAAAAAATTATGAGAAGAAATTAAGAACTAATTTAGATAAAATAAAAAAGGGCTATGTTAATTTAAGTAAAGATAAAAAACTAACTAAAGAACCTAAATTAACTTCTGAAACGGTTCGTAAAGAAGAACTTAAAGTATCTAAAGCAATATTTAATAATAAATTAACAAGTGTTAATAATAAATTAAAAAGATTAAATGATAAATCTAATACTTTAAAAAAATCTGTTAAAGAATATTTAACTAAAAATAAATTTGAAATTAGATATGGTTTTGAAGGTAAATTTTTAGATGTACTTCTAACTAATAAACTAGCTAAAAATGTTAAAACTATAATTGATTATAGTGAAGCACATAGAATACAACTTCTTCAGTATTTCAAAAAAGATTTAAAAGATCTTAAAAAAGCTTTTGATTTACCAGATGCTATTGATTCTCCTAGTTTATTCAATTCAAAAATTGATGAATTGTTTGAACGTTATCTTCCAGAAATAAATGAAGGAGGAGCATATTATGTAGAATCACTTGGCGAATCAATGTCAGACTATGATGTTGATAATATACTTATATTAAAAGAATCTTTAAAAGATACTTATAAAAAGTTTATGGAAATTGGAGCTTATTTAAAAAATGATAAAGCTATTATAGGTATGGACGCAAGAAACAAATATACTTATTTCACAGAACTTTTAAACAATTTTGAAAAGTCTAAACAAGAAACTTTTAATGTTTATAGAAAAGTACAACACTTTTTTGAAAAAGTTAATAAGTTAGATACAACTGTAGACATGAGACACTATAATGATATAACTCCTTTTTTTGAACAATTAAAACGTAGAAAAATACAAGTACCAAAAACAAAAAAAGAATTTTTACAAAGACAAAATCAACTCTTAGAATTGGAATTAAGAGATATAATAAGAGAAGATAAAAAGAAATTTGCAGTAGCATATAGACGTTTAAAAAAGAATGTAGATATAGATCTCTTGTGGCATGACTCAGATCTTGAAGGAGACCCAAGAGCTACTCTTGATAGAATAGTTAAATACTATAAAAACTTTTTAAAAGAAAATGATTCAAATTTACTTCCTGTAACAAAGAAAAAAATTAAAAAAGTACTTTATGGTACTTATACAAGATATGATCATTTTTTAAATCTCTTAAAAAAACCTGAAGTAATTGAAAAAATTGTTTCAAAAAATGAAGCATCTGTAAAAACATTAATGGATACTTTAGAATTATTTACAACTAAAGTTATTGAAAAAGATCTTGCTTTTATGTCTGCATCAACAGATGAATATATTTTAAAATTAGAAAATAGTTTTGTAGATTTAAGAATTGGTGATGAAGTTTCTAATATGTTAACACAATTAAAAGCAGCAGACCCTGAACTTGCTTGTTTATTAGATAATGTACTTAATAAAGACTTTATAGAAAACGTAGAAAGATATAGTAAATTATCAGAAAATGATTTATATTTAATTGCTAATTTATCTTATATGGATAAAGCAATTAGATATAAACAAGCTTTTTATAAAAATATTTATGAGACAATAGAACATTCAGAATATTTAGATTCTAAACAAAAAACAACTTTAAAGATGGCATTTTTATCAACATTTAAAAATTACAACCCAGACCTTAGAAACTTTAATCAGACTACAGTAAATAATGTGTTTAACAGTATGGAAGGTTATATGATTGGTGCTAATCCTGATTCAACAAGATTTAGTGTTGATGCCCTTCAGAAAAAACACAATATAAAAGAAAAAGATGTTGTAAATAAACTTAATGAAGTTATAGACACTTCAGACTTAGACGAAAGTGCTAAAGAAGCTTTACGTGAACAAGGACGTCATGGTGCTTTATATGATACTATTCTTCAAGATATGATTGATGAAGCAGAGTTTAGTTCTGATATTATAGAACAAAAAGGAACATACTATACTTTTGATATTGAAACATCTAGAGGTATAAATAAAAAAACAGATTCACTTGGTGATGGTAAAGTACAAGAAATAGCTCTTTTAAAACATGAAGACGGTGTAACTACAATTGCTTGGTATGGTCAAGTTAAAGTTACTGAAGAAATGTTTTATGCAGATAATTATAGAACTGCAGATGATGTTTTACATCACATGGGTATAAAGCCTACAGATCACAAAGCTAAATATGTTACAGATAATGCTAATAAAATTTATACTGAAAATAATATGCTTTCTGATTTTATGGATTATGTTGAAACTAATATTCCAGAAGGTTCTATTATTAGAGCTCATAATGGATATGCTTTTGACTTTAAAGTTCTTAGAGAAAAAATGACAAGAAAGAATACTGGAAGAGGTCTAGAAGAATCTTATAAAAATAAACTTATAAAAGGTAAATTATTAGCAGGTTCTGAAAGAAAACTTCTTACAGATCCTCAGGAAATACTAGATAGATTTACTTATGAAGATTCATTTATTGACTTGAGTAAAGATAAATACTTTAAATTCAGCCCTGAATTAAAACAAGAATTATCAAAACAAATAGAAGCCTATGTAGATCTTTTAGCAAAAGACTTAATTAATTATGAAGAATTAATAGGTCATGAAGTAAAATTACAAGAAAATATGTCATCAGAACTTATGCACATGTTTAAAGATCTTATGGACATAGATAATCCTATTTTAGATTTTGAAGACCAAATAGAATTTAATAATATTGATGATATGATTAATTCTGTAGAACAATTTGTTGCAAATACTAATGAATCCTTATTATCACCTACTTCAAAAAATATTATAAACAGATTATCAGAAACTCTTAAAAGTGTTTTTGAAGAGATTTCAAATACAAATAATCCACTTTCAGACGCTCCTATAAGTGCAGAAGTATTTGAACAAGCTACACCATATGCTAAGAAAACATTTAAAGCTATAAAAAATACTTTAAAAGAAACTTTTCCAGATATGGCTGAATTTTTAGATGATTGGGACTTTGTTAATTTCACACAAGTATTAACAGTAGGTAGAGAACGACAAGTATATGCGTTTAAAAAACATTCTGCAGATGCACTTGCTTTTTTAGATTTAGGATACGCTATGTCTGTAGATGGTACACAAGGTTGGGATGTTCCTAAAAAAATAAAACCAGCATTATACGATTTTGCTCGTAAAATACAAAACAATTATAATGATATAGTAGATGCTGCTGAAGTATACGATCAGAAAGATAGTATTTCAGAATTATTAACAATGATAAAAAATAATCATGAAATAGATAAGCTTGCAGAGTATGTACGAATATCAGATGATATACAAGCAAATTATGCTACATTACAAACTATGTGGGATAGATTTAATTATAAAGTAAGTTCTTCAAGTGATTTGTATGGTATGAATGAAATACAAGATTTCTTTGATGTTGTTAGAGGAGACCCAACATATGAGACTTTAATTAAAATGTTAGATAACAGAACACCAACATGGAAAGTAAATACAACAAGTAGA
This sequence comes from Clostridium sp., assembly GCA_024409095.1. Taxonomy (GTDB): domain Bacteria; phylum Bacillota; class Clostridia; order Clostridiales; family Clostridiaceae; genus Clostridium. The sequence goes on along the minus strand of JAKSUK010000001.1, from coordinate 18,754 downwards.
GTATTAGGTATAGACTCAATAGGAACTGTTAATGCTAATATGTCTTATCAAGTAGCTCGTGCTAAATATAATCAAGCTAAAAGTCTTAGTGCTATGTTAAGTTCTATTAATGCTTCAGGACCTCAATTACCTAACGGTAAAGTTGACCCAAATGTGTCTACTGCAGCTAAAGCACAAAATATTGCAAACTACAAATTGAATGCAACATCTAATAAAACAAGAATTAAGTATATAACAGAATTAGATAGAAGAGCTAATAGAGCTATAATAAGCAAAGAAGTTAACAATGTATTAAAAGCTACTGATGATCAAATTCTTTCAATAGTTTGTAATAATATACAATCAAATCATACTTTAAGAATTGTTAAACCTGTTGAGATGTTCTCAAATAATGCTGAATTATTTGAAACATTTATAACAACTAGAAAGAAAGGTTTAGAAGCTTTAGGTTTAAAAGTTACTGAAGAATTTGATTTAAGTAATAATCCTGTTATAAAGATAGAAGCTACTGAAGATTTAGTAAAACGTTTAAAACTTAATAAAAATAAATCAGGAGCTAGATATGTTTTAGATGGTGTTGAGCTTGCTATACCTATATTTGAAGAAATATCATATGAGGATTTTCGTAAAGCCATCTCAGCCAATGTTGATGATGAATATATTAGAATGTTGTATGATGCTCGACAAAGTGCAATATTAATGTGCCCTGAAATGTCTGGAAGAACTGGTATAACTAACTTTACAGATTTAGCTGATAACCAACAACTGCATGCAAATGCTTTAGATAAAATTAAAAAAGCTTTAGGGTTCTCAGTAGAAGAATCTTATGGACCTTTATTAGATACAACTGTTGTAGGAAGTTTTGAAGGTATCTCTGAATTCGGTGGAAGAATTAATAGTAGCTACTCAGACGTACTTCAAAATACTGTAAGTAAATTATGTAATCACGTTTATGCTTATAAAGAATACGCACAATTTATAGCTAATGGTGGTGTAAAATTAACAGATGAAGTTCTTAGTAAAGTGCCTCTTGATGATTTATCACACTGGTTAAAAGTACATCCTGAGTACTGTGTAGTTGGTTTATTTGCAAATGAAAAAGCTAGAGGAGGATATGAACTAAAAAGATTAATCAACCCTTCAGCTGGAACATTAAAAAAAGCTAAAGCTAAAAATATGACTATAATGCCTTATACAATGTATGCTAAAGCTGCTGAAGAAATTAATAACTTCCATTATGGTGACGGTCCTCTAGGTAGAACCCTAGCAGTATATAGTCAATATGTTAGAATGCTTAAAAACTCTTGGTTAATGCGACCAGGTGCTATGCTTAGAAATCTATTCGATTCAACAATAAAAAATTATGGTGAAGGAGATTCTTTCACAAAGACAACTGAAAATTATATTCAAGCTGTTAAAAAACTTAGAGAGTTCGATGAAATATCTAAGAGTATAAAACAATTAGATGATTTCGGTAGATACAATGAAGAGGCTGCAGAATTGTTCTTTAAGACTTATACAGGTGAAATGGATAAAGCATCTTATGATTTCTTGTATCAGTTCTTAAATGATTCAGGTATAAATCCAAAATCATTTGAAAAGAATATATTTAGTATGGCTTTATCACCTAATACACATATAGAACGTACAGCCAGACTTACACAATTCTTTAACCTTCAAGGTAAAGGTTTAGGATATGATGATATTATAAATCATATAGCTGGTACACATTTTGATTATAGTGTAGGTACTTACTCAGACTTTGTATTATCAAATCTAATACCTTTCTGGACATTCTTTTCAAACAACACAATGTATGGAATTCATTTAATATCTGAAAACCCTACATTCTTAAAGAATTATTTAAGAGTATATAATAATCTTATATGGGATCCTATGTTTGCTGACGAAGATTTTAGTTATGAAGAATTAGTTAAAAATCCATCTATAATTTATAATATTATTAGTGGTAATATACCTTTAAGAGTTTTTGGTTATGAAGATAAAAAAGTTAAACAAACAGCATATACTAAATACGGTCCTCAAGAAATGACTGTAAGAAACAATATGACATTAAAAATTAACTCATCTATATTTGATTCTTTAGTTACTTTTGTAGCTCCTGTAGAAAGCATTGTAGAAAAATTAGGACCTATTCCAAAACTTGCTGTTAATACAGTTATAGCTCAACGTTATAAAAATATATTAGAAAACTCTGAATTAACAGATGATGAACGTTCTAGTTTGGAATATAAATTAAATAATTTATATGCATTACAAAATGCTTCTAATGCTGTTAAAGATGGTGATATATCTACAGATGTTTTAAACTATGTGCCTTTCGTAAATACACTTACTGGTTTCATGCACGATGAACGTGTAGGTAAGAATACTTATGAAAAACGCTTAGGTTCTAAATCATATACTAAGACTGATAATATATTAAATGCAATTTTCCCAGGTGTGTTTGGAGCAATATCTAGATGGGGTGAATTTGATAATAAAAGAACTTATGATAATAAGACTTATAAAAAGAAGAAGTCTTCAGGAAAAGGTTATAGTAAAACATATAAATCTTATCCTAAAAAAGCTTATATCAGAAGACCTAAGAAAACTTATGTTAGAAAAACTTATCCTAAAAAAGTTTATCCTAAAAAATCTTATGCAAGAAAAACTTATGCTACTAAGTTTTATGCAGCTACTCCTAATGTAAATCAAGGTGTTACTTATAGAACTGCAGGACGTGGTAAGATGAGAGCATACTATACAGGATACTCACCTAGAATTTATCCAACAACAACTCGTATGAATGCTGAATATAGATTAGGTATCTATAATAAAATGCATCCTAACTACGGTCATGTTACTTCTCAAATCCACAGAAGGTCTTATGATCCTTACAGACCTACACATGCTACTTTGGGTAACATATATAATCGTAGTGCAAGAAGTAAAGTTGCATCTTATATTCAAAAAAATGCTGCTCAGAGAGTAAAATATCAGTTGTATTTAAGGTCAAGACCTAGAATGAAACGATATTAAGATTTAAGAGGTTTTACCCTCTAGGAAGGTAATTATATTACTTAAAAATAAAAGCCCCTACAAATTGATTGTAGGGGTTTATTTATGTTAACTTCTATTAAATTGCATCTACATTCCTTCAACTGCTCTTTCAGGATTTAAATTTACAACTTCTTGCCAAACTTTAAAGCCTTCAGTAATTAATCTTGATTGAACATAAGGATCTCTATGAACATAAAATGTAAATATTCTCCAATCGCTGTCTCTTAAAACTGATAGAAAACCATACTCAGCATTAAGAGCCATCATTTCATCTTGTAATTGAGTATAATAATATGGAGGTATACCATATTGTAAAGCCTTAGTCTCTATAGTGTTTATTTCTGAATCAGCATAATTTGGAGGTGTCATACTCATACCTTCAATTTCATTATAGAATGCTTTATTAAAGTCATAATGTTTTTGTCCATAAGTTGTTACCACTTTAATTTCTACTGGAAAATATACTCCAGGATTTTCTTCAGCAACACCATCGAAGTTCATTGTTAAATATGGAAAGTCTTTATAACGATACATATCTTTTGGTTTAAATATTTCTATATTAAATGCTTTAGAAGTTTTTTCAATTATCAAAGGTTCTAGGTCATTACCTTTTCTAACTGCTGTTTTTTCTCCAACAGCTTTTTCCTCTTCAGATAAAGTGTTACTTGCTTTTTGTTTTATAAGTTCATCTCTAGTAGTGTAGGGATTAACACCTAATACTACAGAACTATCAGAACCTCCTAAACCATTTCTACGAAGCATTGTAAATTTTAATTTATCGTTTGCTAAGACTGAGTCTATATTTTCAATAGATACTTCTATTGGTAACTTTTTTAAATCTAATGCTTTTATTTCTTCATTAGCTATAGCTCCTCTAACTTCATGATTATTATTACCATAATCTAAAGCTAAAGCTGTGTCTTCACTTGTATCTAATTCATCCATTACTTTACTCCTCTATTAATTCTATTTCTTTAAACTTTTTCTCTCTAGCTTGTTCACTAAAATATTTTCGTAATGTTGGTTGTAACTCATCCCAATTTTCAATTACTTTTGCTAGATTAATAACAAAGTCTGCTGTTGCAGCTCTATCTATATTTTCTCTATCTAACAAACTACAGTCAGCTTTTAATGTTTGTAATAATTGCATTCTTATTACACCTTTTTCAAAGTCTCCTGTATTTTTAAATTTATCATACATATTATGTGCTGAATTACTTACATTACATTTTGCGTATTCTACAATTTCGTTCATAATCTACTCCTTAAAAAATTTTATTTTAAAAGTATTTTCTAACTTTTTCTTTTTTCTTTTAAAACTTTCATAAGCTTTATTAGGGCTCTTCATATTTACATATGATTCTATTGCTTTGAAAGTTTCCTCTAGAATATTTTGAACTGTATCAACTGCTTGTTGTTTATAATCTGGATCAACATCTTTTTCCCACACATACATTTTATCAGCAAGTACATATAGTAACTCTACAGTTATATGATTCATAACTTCTATTTTATTGATTCTTAATTTCTCATTATATTCTTTAACGAGTCTATCATATTCTTTTATAAAGTTCTGAGCTACTTCCTGTTCAATTCTTTTCTTAGTACTATCAATTAATGCTACATACTTCTCAGGGGTCATATCTTTATACATATCTAATACTTTAAATTTTTGTGCATTTTTTTGTAATTTACCTAATCTACTCATTTTTAAATGTTGCGAAATGAACAGCATGACGCATACTATCTCTAGTATGTTCACACACTGTGTAACGCTTTCCTTTCTTTTCAAGATAACCTTTATGGTATAATATTTCATCAGTCCAACGTTTTTTAACTAAACTTGCTGTTTGCATATAGTAAGGAACGTTATTCATGTGACACCAATGTTGTAGTATACCTATAAGTTTTGGTGTTTCCATTCTACTGTTTATTTGTTGTGTAGCTTTATCAGCATATAATAAATAATCTTCTATTACTATACATGTATCTTTATTAATATTTTCTTCTAAAAATTTAATATGAGCTTCCCAATATTCTTCAGCTGTATTAAAATCTTTTGCTGAAATAAAAGTACGGTTTAGAAACTTTTTTTCAATGGTTGAGAATATTGAGATGCCTGTTGTACCTTTACCTTCCCAGAATGAACCTGAAGGATCTAAAGCTATAATGTATTTATACTTCACTGTTTAAAACCTCCCTAACTTCTTCAACGCTATTCATACCATGCTTATCAGCCCATGTTGTATTACTAGCGTCTACTTCAGCTACGATAGGTATATACCAACCATCTGTATCTTCCATTATATGCTTTATATTGTATACTTCTTCAGCTTCTTCTGGAGGTACTATAAATAATAATTCATCATGTATCTGAAACATTAATTGTAATTTAAGATTATTTTTTCTAATATATTCATCTACTTTAATTATCTTTTCTTTTAGATAATAAGCAGCTGAACCTTGTACTAATGTATTAATTAATTTATGTCCATTAAGTCCATAATATTTAATACCATATAAATTTGAAGTATAGTCATACTCTAAAGCTCTGCTGTAACAATAATTATGATATGTTTTAACACCAGGAAAAGCTGCATAATACGCACCGTTGATTTTGTCTATTTCCTCTTCAGTTTTGTCTGGGAACATAGTTCTTATTTTTCCTCTTTGAGCTCCATAGTTTTTAGCGAAATTTACTCTCTTACCTATTTTACTTCTAAGTGATTTAAATTTAGGATCATCTTTAGTTAATCCTGTAGCCATTTCAGTTGTTTTACCATGTAAGTCTACTGGTTCCCAAGAGGTTCCGTCTTCTTCATGTAACCAAATTGAATGACCTTCTTCATCTATATCATCCCAATGATTGACATCATCTGGGTTTTTAAAATCATATTTATGACCGTTATCTTTACGATAACATTTATAAGGGCTATAAGCTCTTAACATATTCAGATCTGGATCATTTACTAGAATTGTATAAAATGCTTGTACTCTAAGTTCTACTTGAGAGAAATCTATAGAAACTAATTTACATTTTACAATTCTTCTAGGTGAAAATAATTCATTTCCATCTGAATCTTTTATTGCGTCTTTAGGCATTTGTTGCCAATCTGAAGTACATCTTCCTGATACTGTCCCAACAGAATTTATCGTAGGATAAATTCTATCAGATTTTAATAGAGATTGCTGAAATCTCAAGATATAAGCTGAGTACCACTTTTCAAGTGTTCTTAGCTCTTGTAACAAACGAATAAACGGCAACGAAGGATGTTCAGGATTATTTACTTGCATATTAGCTACAAAGTCACCTAAAGCGTCATGACCTGTTGATTCTACTTCTAGCTTAAATTTATTTAATAATAAATCTTTAACAAAGGCATGCTGTCCTATTTGGAATTCTGTACCTGCTGCTTCATATAATTTTTTTCTAACTACTTTAATATACTCTTTCAGCCTTACTCTAGATGCTTCTAGATATTCTTTATCAATAGGGAATCCTATACGTTCCATACGAACTAATGGATATATAAGTCTATTTTCTACATCTATACCTGCATAAGTTCCTCTTGCTTCTGCTGCTGGTTTTGTTTTTAAATAAACTTCTAATGTTAATACTATATCCATATGTGCGTATTCTGTAAGTCTTTCTCTATTAAGTTTATTATAAGGTATCATATCAGACTCTACTAAAGCTGTTATTTTAGACTGAAGATATATTGGTATATCTTCTTGTAACCATTCTAAATAAATCTTTTTAATATCTTCAGGTAAGTCTGAAGCTTCCATAATTGGATCTTTAAATATTTCTTGTATTACTGATATTGTATAACTTTTTGCTTTATATTTAGGATCTGGTTCTCCTAATACTTTAAGTCTTGTTTTAAGCATATTATTATACATTTTTGCTATATCAGTACGCTCTCTTGCTAATGTTTGTTCATGACTTTTCGCACTTGGAGTTATATATTTAGCTGCATAATTCTTCAGTGATAGTGGGGGTCCACCATTTACTTCAGTCAATGCATCGTGTGCATGTCTTATCCAAGCCATAGTATCTGATATATTAGGTTCTGTATAAGGTATTCCTAGATTTTCTAACATGTTTAAATCGAATCCAACATTATGCCCTAGATATAATTTAAGAGAAGCAGCTAACTTGTGCCACTTTTTAATTACAGCTTTTGCAAAGTCAGGTTGCTTCTCAATATCAACAGCATATGTGTATCCTATTTTATTTTCATCATCTAAAAAACCAAATTGTAATAGGAAAGGTAAGTCTTTTATAATGTGTAATCCTGTAGTTTCAGTATCAAACGCACCTACAGTAGGATTTATTTTCTTAAAAGTATTAACCATCAATCTAACATCTTCGATTGTGTTTAAATCTTTTGAAATCCATTTATATTGTAACATTATAGTTCACCAACCTTTCCTATATAACTACCTTTATTGATTTTGTTCATAGTAAGTCTGAATCTTTCTGTTGGATTTATAGACGTACTATCTACTTTTATGAAATAACTTCTTGTTAATAATTGTAAACCTTTACGGATTTCAAGGGATTCTAAGCCAGTTGTTGATTCCAACATTGATTTTGTTATTTCATTTTGTTGTTCTAATTGTAATACTAAACTTGGGAATTTATTATAAATTGTTTGTAAAGCGTCTACTGCTTCATCATCTGTCATTCTATATCTTTGTTCCATTTCAACATATTCTCTAAATTTAAATGTACTATTATCATATAGACTTATCATATAATTTGCAGCATAATCTATACATTCTTTTGTCACTATTATATTTTTGAAATCTTCTGAAGCTGATACAGTATAACCTGCAACTGCTATTGCAATTCTAGTTAACTTTTTCCATGTTTCTGTTCCAAATAATTTAATGTGACTAGGATACTCTTGATTTAAATGGTTTGATAAATCTATAATATAATGTTCTAGTTCTTTACTAATTATTATATTCTCAGATTTTCTTGTCCATATCCATCTTATTTTATCCTTATAAGCGTCGACTGGTAATGCTTTCATAGGTTCCCATAAGGGATCTATATCTTGTTGACCTGTCTCAGATAATATTAAGATATTGTCATATCTTGCTATATCTTCAGCAGTGTTTACAAGCTCAGTGACTATTGCTACTCCGTTAGGATAGCTTGCTATTGATTTAATCTCTCCTTTAGTTTTTACATTAGTTAATGCTATCATTCTAACTAATGCTGGTAATGTTGTAGTTCCAGTTACTCTGGCGATTCTTACTTCATTACTACTTCTAATATCAGTTAATTCTTTTAGGACATCTTTATTTGATTTACCAAATTCTTCAAATATTATTAAGCCCATATGGTTTTGTGGTATTACTCCAGCTCTAGTTTGCATTGTTCCTGTTGGTCCTTTTGATGAACCACCAACTAGACCTGCTATTGTTGCTGAGTTACCAGCTAATGATGTAAATGTTCCTAAACCATATAGTTTTCTTAATGCATCTGCAGTACTTGATTTACCTGTTCTAGATTCTCCTACTATTAAAGTATCTAAATATCCTCTAATGTCTTTTATTCTTCCGAAATTAAAACGAAGAGGTGTATGAAAACTTAAGTCTATTGTTTTTATTAATTGATTTATACCGTTATATCCTATGAACTCTTTATTCATTTCCACTAATGTATCTATACGTTCTGGAATATTTTTTCCAATACTTTGGAAAAGTTTCAAATTTTGGATAGTTTTTTCATTTAATTGAAAATTGTTTACACTATCGTTAGCTTGGTGAGCGTCCACGATAATCATTACTAATTGCCCACCTTTGCTAGGATGAGGACATAACTTATAAGTTATTAAATATTTTTTACCACTTTCTAGTTTACAATCTATACTGTATGCTGTATACTCCATAGGTTGCACATCTTTTGCTGATGTTTCATATAAGTCTGTTACAGTCATTTTATATACTGTTTTTTCTTGTGATACTGTTATACTTAAATTTTTCTCATTAGGTTTCTTTAATATGTGTTTTCTGATATTATCTATAATTTGAGATTCTTTTAGACTTCCATCTATAAGATGTAATATTTTTTCGCAGTTGGTGTTTTCTAGTTCCCATGTTAGGATTGCTCCTTCAGCCATGTTATTAACTGTTCCATCTGCTAATCTTGTTTTACGTCCTATTATTGCTGATGGTGATCTATATGCAGTCTCAGCGACTGCGACTACTTGTATATTACTTTGGATGATTTGACCTACATATTGTTGTGATGCTGTATACAAGTCAACTACAGGGTAATCTTTGACAATTACTTCTTCAATTGCTGGGATGTAAGTATCTGTTGTTTTTATATAATTTATCAGATCTTCTTTAGTTTTGTTATATTTTATGAAGAAGTCTGTTATATCTTCTCCTTTTTCAGCACAGATTTCATGAAATCCTGTTACTATTTTTACAGATTTTGCATAATCATATATGCTATCTGCTACTTTCTTTGCTCCTTCAAGACCTGCTTGGTCGTTATCGTATACTATTGCTACGTTTCTACCTTTAAAGTCATTTAGGAATTTTGGTGTTGATTTCTCACCACCTGTTAATGTTATAGCATTGAAGCCATAGCTTCTTGCTATTGCCATATCTTTTTCTCCTGCACATATTAGTGTTGTTCTTTTTATATCTGTTTTACGCCATATATCATAGGGTATTATCATACCGTTTGTTGCACCTGACATTGATCTTATTTTTGGATTACCACCAGGGTTATATATTCTTATATCTGCTATTTCATCATTTACAAATACTGGAAATGCTAGGGTATCCTCTTCTTTTGTTGGTGTTTTAATTTCTAATTCTTTTATGACTTCTTCAGAAATACCTAAAGATAAGGCTTTATTGTGGGAGTCCTCTGTCAACTTCGTTGACATCTCCCACTCATATCTACTTTGAAGTTTTTGAAAAACTCCTTGTAGTTTGGCTGCGTCTATTTCTGAGCAGCCTGTAATTGCTTGTATGAATTGTCTTTCTCCATAGCCTCTACCACAAGCTTTACAATTAAAAGTGTTATTACTGGTGTTTACATGTGCTGAAGCTCTGTTTTCGAAATATTCTGCTCCATCAGGAGTTATGTGTGGAAATGGGCAGAGAACTGGATTCTCTCCCGTAAATTCCACAAGTTTAAAATAGTTTGATAAAAAACTCATTTAATTAGAACTCATCAATAATTTCTTCTACAGATTTTTCTTCTTTTTCTGTAGTATCTATTCCGAAAATTTCATTAGCTTCACTTTTTTTGTAATAGATTTCATTTGTAAATAAATCTACAACTGCTCTATCTTCACCTTTTAAATCTTTTTCATTTTTAATGTCTACAATTATTTCTTTATTTAAGCATAATTTTTGAACATCAGTTAATTCGAAATCTCCTGAGAATTCAACTTCTATTGCTCTTAAAAATCTTTTTAATTTATACATCATTAATGAAGCTTCACTTTCAGATATAATATCAAATACTACTCCAGCTGATTTTCCATCTACTGTTGTTAATTTTAATTTAAGATTTAAATAATCTTTTTTAGTAGTATCTTTAGGTGTTTTCATATCTGCACCTTCTATTGTTGCAAAATATGTTCCAGGTGCTGCTGGTTTAAATGCTCCTGTTCCTTTGCTATTTGGTAATGAATCAAAATTAATTGCCATTTTTAACGTACCTCTCTTTCTAATTCTCTTATAACTAAATCAATAGTCATTGTGCTTTGTCTACTTTGTGTTCTTATGAATGTTAAAGCGTCTTCAATTTTTCTTAACTTATTTTTATAAGTTTCTTCAATTCTTTTATTATTTTCAAACGCTTGTTGTGCTATATTATCTAAGCTGTTACATTTTAATTTTAAAGCAGCGATAAGCCCTTTCTTTTCTTCTTCTGTCAGCTCTTCATATGCTACTTCATTTAAATCTCTGATACAGCTTTGATTAACTGGTTCTACAAGTTCTTCAGTCATATCTATATCTTCCATCTTCAGTTCCTCCTACATTGTTATTTTTACATATAATGTTTTTATTACATCTAAAGGTAAATCTTTTAATTTAACATCTGCATAACCAGCTTGTTTTTTTAATTCATTCCAAACTGTTTTAGCTGCTGTTTTGTTACTTAAATATTCTGTAACTGCTTTGATATACTCTTCTTTTTGAGCTGCTATTAATTCATCTGGATCTGCACCTTCTTCTAGATAATTCTTTAATTGTTCTAGTATTTCAGGTGTGAATGTATATTCTTGTCCTTCTTCGAATATAGCATATCTTGATTTTGTACATAAAGCTACTGGATGTTTAACTACTCCATTTTTGTTACTTCCTGGTTCTAGCATTTGTAATACTAAATCAGGTTCATATTTTAAGTCTGCTTGTTGAATTTGTTGTTCTCCTAAAGATTGTAATTTTAATTTACCTGTTTCATCAGGTACATATTCCATTTTTTCTTTAACTCTTACTGTAGTAATAACATGTGTTCTGTGATCTCTAATAAGATTTAATAATTCATTTTTCTCTTTAGAAACTGTAGCATCTCCCCAAGCTGCATAAGAGTCTTTAGCATATCTAGCATCTCTGTTTTTTGCATCGTTTAATAAATCTAGTATACCACCTTTGTATTGCCATGCATGTGAAATACTATCTTTAATTACTACTTCAGCTCCTGCTTCTATTGCTGCTTCTCTAAATGCTATGAAGTTTGTAGGTTTGAATCCTATGTCTGAAGTTAATTGTCCAACCATGAATTCACCATATTTCCCACCATTTGATGAAGGAATGTTTACGAATAAGTTAGCTGATTTGTTTTCAGTGTCTATATGAAACACTTTATCCCATTTTTCCCCTGCCAAATAGTAACCTATTAATAAAGCTAAACCTGTTTTACCTTTACCAGGTAGCCCTTCAATCATAATTGCAGCTTTACATTTTTGTCTTTTTGCTGTTTCAAATTTAAATATTGGATTTCCGTTTGCCATCTGTATCACCTCCTTTCACTGCTATTGTATATATTTCTTATAATCATTAATTATATCAGTGTCAGTTTTTCTTAATCTTACAAGCTCATATAGTTGCTCATCGTAGGTATCTTTCATCATTAACTCTATAATTGTATGTGGCTTGTCTGCTTTTTCTTTTGTTGTAGCTATAAATCTATCTTCAGCCTGACTTATGTCTGAAGCTGGAGGGTATTTATCACAAAAGATTATTGTCTCAGCTCTATCTAGTGTTAACGCTTCTTTCCCTACATCTAACTGGATTAGAAGTATGTTAGTTTGTCCGTTTTGAAATGCTTTTTTATATTCATTTCTTCTCTCTGTCAATGTACTTCCAATGATACTATAAAAGTTTTCGCCTTGCAATTCTTTTTCTAAAATTTTTAAAAAAGATGTGAATTTACTAAATATGATCATTGGTTTCTCAGGATAATCTTTAATGTATTGTTTTATCCAGTCTATTTTAGGTGATTTTCCTTTTAGCCCTATTAATTCAGGTGCTAAACATATTTGTCTTTCTCTTATAAGTCTATCTAAAACTCCTTCAACAATTACATGCTCTGTTTCAAAGTATTTTCCTAGTTCTGATAGATATTTCTTTTGCTCTTTTGTTGGTTCTAATTTAATTTGTTGGTAATCTTTTTTAGGTAACCATGGCATTACATCTATTCTTTTTCTATTTGTTGATATAAAACTAAGTTGCATTTGTAATTTGTGCTTCATTCCTGATTTAAAGTCACCTATATCTACAAATGAGTGACCTGCCATATTTACTTTTCTTGTTTGAAAATAATTGTTTATAAATGTCCAGTATGTTTTAAAAATATTTGGATATAAAAAATGTAATATTGAATAAATTTCATAAGGTTTATTTGGTGCTGGTGTTCCTGTTAGTGCTAATTTTCTTTCTATACCTTTTAATTTGAATATAGTTTTTGTTACTGATGCTGAAGGATTCTTAATTTTATGTGCTTCATCTATTATTACTGCTTCAGGATCTGCATCTAAGATCTCTTCTATATGCCCTTTACGTCCTTTTGTAGTTTCCATTGTTGCTTTATCTTTTACTTTAGGTTTTATTTCTTTAAGAGCATCGTAACTTATTACAAGTCCATCAGTCCATTGTTTAATTTGCTCTTCTCTTTTTTGTTTTGTACCATATACAGCTATGCAAGGTCTTCCTGTCCATTTTTCAAATTCATCTTTCCATTGTAAAACTGCTGAAGGAACTGTAACAATTAAAATCTTTTTGTAACCTTCAGAATCTAATGTTACTAAAGATGTAGGTGTTTTACCTGTTCTTTGTTCATTAAAACATCCCATTGCTTTTTTTGTTTTTAATTTTTCCATGTCTTCTACTTGATAAGGTCTTAAATTTTCAATCATTAAAACTCCTCCAATCCGTTCTCAGTCTTATCTATTATTTCTTCTACAGCACTTATTAAAAAAACTTTAATATCTGTTTCAAATCCTTCTTCTTTTAATAATTTTCTTATTGCTACTGTTATATTTGAATAATATCCATCTATTTTAGCTAATTTAATTATTTCTGTAGTTCTGAAGAAATTTATATCATGTTCTATTAAATATAGTTCATATACTACTTCTAACATTTTCTTAATTAATTGATATGCTTTTACATTTTTCTTTTTAAACTTTTTAAGCATATAACTATTTACATTTAACCTTGTTCTTGCTGATACTTCCATATTACCTCCTAAAATATTTCATCTTCAGTATCGTTTTCTACAGTCATTGGTGCTTCTTCTACTTGGAATATATCTTCCTCTAACTCTACAACATTTTCAGCTTGTTTTTGATTTTTATTTAGAGGTACATAACTGTATATGAATATAGGTCCTTCTTTTGCTGTTTTTATATCTGCTAATTTACTCATAGCATTAATTAATTGTGCTTGACCTACTGATCTTGAGTCTGATACGTCTGATGCTAGTTTTCTTAATTCTGTTTTTGTTAGTATTTCTGATTCTCTTTCAATATATGCAGTCACTTCTGGGTCTATCAAGAACTCTTTCCATAACTCTATGTCTTGTATTGATGTTGTTCTTGCTAAATCATAGTGATTCATTGATATTGCTTTTTCTTGTAGTGCTTTAAATTGTGCCCAACATTGTTCTTTTGCTTCTTTAGTCATATTTGCCTCCTATAATAAGTTAAGATAGTCTGCTTTAAACATTTTTTCGTATGTCATCATTAACTCACAAATGGCATCTTGTTGCTCTTTTGTTGTTCTAGGATATATTTCTTCATGTCTTTCTAGAAGTCTATATACTTTTCTTTCAGACATATTTAATACATGTGCTATTTGTTTATTCGTATAAGTGCTTTTTCTATTGAATAACATAACTATTTCATATTCTCTTGGTGCATATCTTTTTTCAAAGATTTCTTTAGTTAATTCATTTAATATACCAAAAGGTGCTTTACAATAGTTACTCATTAATTTAAAAAAGCTTTTTATATCCATTAAACTATTATTTACACTGTGTAATCTTTTACATAGTTCTAAAAATTCTAGTTCATACATACGAATTTCTATTAAATCCATTGACATATCCCTCCTTATTTGATATTCTATATTTGATCTGTATGACTCTGATGATTGATGTTAAACTTGATCAATGGTGAATGTTAGTATTGAGGAAGAGACTATTTTATAGTCTCTTTCTTTTGTTTAATGATACTTAATGAGAGAAGACCAGCTTGCTTCTCGCAGTTCTAAGATGATTGTAGTTTTTGTTGTACTCTTAATTTAATCAAGAGAATTACGACAGTATTTATCGATACCTGTAATTTTAATTTTTCTATCATTAAAGAAATTTTTTATAAATGTCTGATAAACGTATATTAAATTTTTCTTGATATTGTTCAATTATTTTATTGAAATATATCGGTTCAATTGATTTATAATAAGCTGTTACTCCCTGAAAGTGATATAATTCATCTTTTTCGGGAATAACTCCATCAGCAATGCTTTTAAATAAGTTATTTAGCATTGCTTTATATATTTTTTTACGTCTGTAACCTACTGTGATGTCTCTATCTTTATTATACATCAGTCCTAGGTTCCAGTTTCTTCCATTTTTAGATCCATATCTTGTTTTTTCATGTTTGATTTTTAGACCTGAATAATATAATTCTAGAAGTCTTTCTACATATTTTTCTGTTTTTGATTTTTCTATTTGTAAATAACTAGATATTATAATATCATCAGCATATCTAGTATACCTCAATTTATTTTTATTTGCATGTGCTGTCATTTTATAATCAAATGGAACCATTATCAAGTTAGTTATGAATGGGCTGATAGGTGTTCCTTGTGGTAAATGATTATCTTTAAAGCATATCCATATAAAACTTTGTATTTCTTCATAAGTTAAATTATTAAATGGATAAATTTCCATCATTTTTTGTATTACTAATTCTTCAGTACAGCTTCCAAAAAAGTCTTTAAGATCTAATTTTAGAAACCAGTTTGAACTATTTCTTTGATGTACTTTTAAAGCATCTATAAATGTTTTATTTTTCTCATAAGCATATGCTGAAGAGTGTACTAATACTCTCATTTCATCTTGTATTATTCTTAACATTTCTTTTAAATCTGTTTTTAATTCATCTACAGGTGCTTCTATTCTTCTGAAGCCTCCAGTCTTTTTAGGAATTAAGAAACTATAGTAATAATCATCTATGTTTTTATTTATATATTTATCAGCTATAGTTTTTAATTTTGTTACAATGTTGTGGAGATTTTCTATATCGAAACTTTTTGGATTTTTTGTTGTTTCAACTGTAATTTTTGTATTTTTTATAGTTTCAATTTTATTAAAATCTACATTATTTAAATAATCAATAATTGAATAATTATTTATTACTTTTTCTTCTCTTTTATAGAATGTTACAAACATTTTATATCTCTCCTTTTTATAGTGTACCAAATATTGATAATCCATCAGTGGGATCTGCTGCAGGTGAACACCTCTGAAGGTGTAGGATGCAGAATTCATACATGAATATGTTTTGAATCAAGGTATTCTGTGATACTGATGCCAATCCAGCGTCAGGAAGATTCTGGATAACTTGGATTCCTCGTTTTTACTTGTTGTTTCATTTAATTTAATTAAATGTTCCCTTATAATTTCTTATAAAAGTTATTACTACACTATATTAAAATATATTTTAAAATGCGTCTATTGTAAATTCTTTTAAATCTACAATGATCATTTTCTTTAATTTATCTTCTTTTACTAAATTTATGAAATTACTTAAACCTAATGAACAGATTGTTCTTACTGTTGTAATAACATTTAATTCTGTACCACAAGCTGATACAGGTGTCTCAGTCTTAGCTTCTTCATGTGTAAAATTCATTGTTTTTAGTAAATAATCTAAATCTTTTTGTTTAGCTGCATAGTGTTGAGCATCAGTTAATCTCATTCTGAAGTCAAACACAGCTTTTACAGCTAATATTTGTTTACATTTTTCTGTAATTTCTCTTCTTAGATCTATATTATCTACACATAGAAATACATAACCTGCTAATCTATTCAGTTCTGAGTAACCATCTGGGTATATTTTTAATTCAATGTCAGGATTAATTCTTTTTAATGTTTCTCCTATAGCAACTACTTTAGGTGCTCCAATTTGGTCATCAAAGTATTCTTGATTACATACATTTTTTGCTTCAACATTATCAAAATCATATATGTTTATCTTTTGTACCCCCATTCTAGCTAACATTGTAGCTATTGTAGACCCTATAGCTCCTACTCCTATAACATGTATTGGTGCTGTTATATCTGTCATAGGATTAAAATATTCTTTTTGTTTTACGATACTTATCATAATTAATAACCTCCATAGAAATTGTTAATGTAGTCTGACCATCTTTCAGTTTTATTTTTTGATTTTTTATTATATGATTTAGCTATTTGATTGCCTATAGCATAATCATCCATATACCAGGCATCTTCTAAATCTTCTAATTTAGTTGGTGCTTTTTTAGCTGCTTGTTTTTGTTTTATATTTTTATTTTTCTCAGTTGCAACCCAGTCTTGAAGTGATGTATCATCATCTAATAATGCTACTATATCTATATCTTTTTTCTCATATATAGCATTATTTTCTAGATCATAGATTTCTATAAAGAACTCTTCTCTTTTATTTGCTATCATAAATATATAGAAATCATTTTTATTTAATGAATCTAAGATTTGTTGATACCAAGCATCATCTACTCCTGAAGGTGTTGTAGCCATATTAACGTGGCTATGTCCATGGAATCTTAAAGAATTTAATGTATCATCATCTAGTTCTTTAATTAACCAATTTCCATATTCTACATCATCAGTTTGTACTGTAACTCCTGTTGTATACTGAGGATACATTAATATGTCTTTAATAATATAATTATATTTGTCTATTTTTTGTACTGTACCGTGCCATCCTATTTCTTTAGGTTCTGTATGGACTAAAGACCACATTTTAAGCCATGCTTTAGGAGTGAAGTATACTTGTACCCTTTCTTTAAACTTTAAGTCGTCTAAACGCATTGTGACGCTTATGCTATTATTGTTTGTTCTTTCATTATTTAATTTAGCTATAAATTCTTCTATAGCTTTTTGTTTTACTTCATCAGTGATTTGTATATTTCTCATAGATCTTCTCCTTCTTTCTCCATTATTTCAATAATTTCTCTTAGAGTATACTCAATACCATCAGTATCTTTTATAGATTTCATATCTATAAAGTTAGTTGCAGCTGGGATTTCATTTATTTCACTTTCTAATGTTCTTATCCATCTATTAATCACAGTAATATCTGTGAAATTGATGTTTTGAACTGCCATAGATATAAAATTTACCATAGTTTCTAATTCACCTTTACTTAAAGCGTCATAGATTCTAGAACTATTATCACCCCAACAGTTAAAATGATATAAATGTGGGTTATATAAAGTTGTATAACCATCTCTATTGTTTTGATTTACAAAGATTTGCCTATCTTCAAAGTTTATAACGACTATGGCTGAGATTGTCATAGTATATTCTTCTTCTAATAGTATCTTTTGTAAAGCTCTTATAACTCTTTTGTAATTTTCATCTTCAGCTTGACGATTTAAACTTCTTAGTATACGTTCGCAAGCTTCTGGATCATATGAAGTTAAGGGTACTTCAAATTTTAAGTAGATTTTATTATAATTAGCTCTTACTTCATGTACCTTTACATGTTTCAGTCTTAATAAATAATCTACGAAGCTATTTGTCTGATTCTCAGTATTTTCGTTCATATTTGCTTTTTGAAGTAATAAAGATTCATATTCTAGAGAACATTTTGCAAGATCTCTATATTGATTTTCTATTGATTGTGTGTATTCTTTTATTGTACGTCTACAGCTATCAATATAATCTCTTTTTCTATTAATCATTCTATCAATATTATTAGAGATAGTTGTTCTTATCACTGTTTTTAACTGTTCAGTGCTTGCTGTATTTATTAAATTTCTTATACCTTCCTCAAAAGGTGCTAAGGATTTATCACTATATTTAGCAGCTATAAAATCTTTTATTATAGGATTTACTTCTATATTAAATATAAATGGGAAGAATCCTACTATTTTCCAGATTAGTTCATAATCTACAATACTACTAGCT